>JAUVOZ010000157.1 GCA_030598885.1 Anaerolineae bacterium
GCATATTCATCTCATTCCTTGCATACACTGACTTTGGTTTCGATCTTCCCAAGATGCGTTAGATATACTGGTACGAACCTTGCTGCTACGCGGGAATTCAGTACTGTATGTAGCGGAAAATCGATACGAATTTGACCTTCACAATATGACCTATTTTACAGTACTATAGTACTGTATTAAATGGGGTGTCTACGGAATGCGGAGGGTCTAGAAGGATTCCGATGAAACGCGCTTTGTGGGTGACTGTTATTTTATTGTTGATTGCTAGCTCGGCTTATGTGGTCTGGGCAGATTATACCGGCCCGGATCGTACGACGACGAAGCAGGTGCGCAATCCTAATAAGGATTATTGGACCTGTGTCAAGGGCAGTCAGACCTGTGGTCCGTTTCAGAACCCGGCTAATCCATGTCCAGATTATGGTGGGTATCCTCCCAATGTAGATTTTCAACAAAATAGTTGCGGCTGGATTGCTGATTCGTGCTATTGCACCAAGGCCTATAAGACGGTTACAGTCGAGCTACCACCAGCGACGGTCTCAGGATCGTTCTCGTGTGGTACTACAGGCGATAACGGTTGGTGCTGCGGTGGGGCTTCGATTGGCCTAACCGCGAACGAACCTTTGAGCGGCGAGGTGATTACCCTGATTGAGGGTTCGCCTGGCGTGCTATGTAATCCACCCGATGCCTCCAGCGTGAGCTGCTCCTGGACCGGCGGAGGGGACGGGAGCTATTCGGTCAATTTCTGGGCGCATTCCTCTTATGGAGATACCAGCGGACAGTCCAATACGACGTGGAGCCTGGACAGCGTGCCGCCAGGAGTGAGTATGGGCTCATCCGGCGGCTTGCCAGGAGGAGGAGGCTGGTATCTCGCCGGACCGGTGACCGTCTCCGCCAGCGGCTCGGACGCCACCTCGGGGGTTTCAAGCGTGGGGGTATCGGTTGGTGGTGGAGATTGGTCCACTTCAACCCAGGTAAACGGTGATGGTCTTCACGTCGTGGACCTGCGCGCTCAGGACAACGCAGGAAACGTAGCCAACAGTACGGCGACTGTAGGTATTGACGGAATGGCGCCGACGCTAACCACTTCGACCAGCGGAAATGTTGGTCAAGCTGGTTGGTTTGTCGGAAAGCCGGTAATAATTAGCGCAGTGGCTTCTGATTCGTTATCGGGAGTGGCACAGATTGAGCATTCATTAAGTGGTGGCGCCTGGGTAGGTGGCACATCGGTTGAGGTAACAGCCGAGGGGACATCTACTATCACATTCAGAGCGCGTGACATCGCCGGGAATGAGGCGGTAGATACTGCCACGGTAAAGGTCGACACGCTAGAACCTTCATCGCACTTTACCTACCCGGCGGACGGCAGCGAAAGTTGGGTTTCTGGCGAACTTGCTCTTGCCGGCACCAGCTCTGATGGCACCTCCGGGGTGTCGACTGTAGAACTTTCATTGGATGGGGGGAGCACTTGGCGGGAGTTGAACCTGCAAGCCGATGAATGGAGTTATGTGTGGAGTACGTTGTCGGTCCCTAATGGTGTTTACATTGTCCTTGCTCGAGCCCAGGACAATGCGGGCAATATGGAATCAACCGCTAGAATCACTGTCCATGTAAATAATATTCAGCCAACCCCCACATCACTGCCACCTACGCCGAAGAGTACCGATATTCCACCGACTGCCACAACAACGACGCCCGCGGTGATCCAGGAATCGACCGCCACAAAAACGTCGCCCACGCTGACCCAGGAACCGACCGCTACTTTAGAGCCGGGATCGATTTTAGAACCTAGTCCGACAGTGACAGATATCGCGAAAGTTGCATGGGCGCCAGAAACTTCCGACTCTACTCCAGTTCCCTTTGAACCTGCCGGCGAACCGATTTCTGGTCCAATTAGCATGATAGTCTGGCTATGGTTGTGGCCTGCAGTTACCATGATTGGACTTACGGTTTGCTTTGGGTTTGCCAAGGCATTGGATTCCCGACCGCGAACATTACGGCGGTTGCGAGATGACTTGGCCAGAATCCAGAAGTTTCGAAACTGAGTGCTTGATGGCTTTTATTTATAAGGAGGAGTGCTTGTGATGGATCCAATGGTGATCCTGGTCCTTGAGATCGTCTTGTCGTTCATTGTCATGGCTGCGGTCATTATGCTGGGGGCGTTGACCTGGATTGGTAACGAGCGTCAACATAAGGCGCTCGAGGAACTGCGTATGGATGTTCGCCAGTGGGCGCTTGGTGATCTAGAAATCAAGCGAGAGAAGGCAGCTAGAGAAATCAATATCACGGACCCGATAAGCTGGCTCGATGATATGGTACGAAGAGCTATGGGAACATCACCCCACATACGGGACATCGCCAGTGTGCTTCAGAAACCGGATGCCATTGTTACCATTACCGAGAATGGGCGTTATTTGGTCTTCTCGCCTGTTCGTCCCGATCATATGCGGAAAATCATCCACAAGCTGGACCGCTCGCGAAAGATTAGAGATACGTCTCCTCTCCGGCCGATGAGGCAATTGGGGAAGAGGCGTTCGAAAGTGGGAGCCTACGAGCTCTCAGCCTTGAACGCCGGCATGTTCTTTGATGTTGAGGCAGATAAAGTCTGGAAAATGGTTGTTAAAAGGTCGCTGGACACCAATCGATTGTGGATCTACGATATTCCAGGGCCGTGGGAGACAGGTTAGACTGTTTTTAGAAACAACCCGCCTTATTTCAGTAGTTAGTGTGTTGTCAATCACTAACGATGTAGTAGGCATTCCTTCGACGTAGCCGAAGGTCCTGAGCAAGGTCGGGGGACTCAAGCTGAAGTCGAAGGACGACTCTCCGCTCTGGGTGCTTAATAAAATATTAAGCATCAGTTCAATGTGAATAAGACGGGGAAAAAATACCTCATTTCTCATTAGTGACTACACAGCCTACCCTCCTGCAGGTTATGAATGAGAGCATTTATTGGTTTGAATATCCGGTCGAGGCGCGTTTCTATGTCAAAACAACATCTAAACCTGCGGGAGGGTGAGCAGTTACTCTCATTATGAAAATTCCTCCAACGGGATTTAAGGGAAAAATAAAAACGCCCACTAATGGGCGCTTATGAGGGTGCCCGACGGGGATCGAACCCGCAGCCTCCTGATCCACAGTCAGGCGCTCTGCCCTTGAGCTACGGGCACCATGTCAGCCAAATTCTATCACGAACTAAAGCTAAAACAAGCACCTTGGATCAAAACGCTCGTCCATCAATTGGAGCTGTACGGTGACCCGCGCCGATGAGCAACTGCAGGCTTAGAATTCACTGCGCAAAAAACAATGACAATGGAATCGCCAGCAAGGACAGCAGAAATAGCACACCGATGATGATGCCGATAACCGTACCCAAACTCATTGGACGGGCAGGCTTTACCACTTCGCCGGTGGCAATTTGTTTAACTGCGCGCACGGTATGCCGGACGAGGGCTTCGGTTTCCCAGGGTTCTACCCCAGCCCACTCCCACCCCTCAATCCTGAGTGGGAACAATAATTTATCCGCCGGGCTGTCGGTGACGGCGCGGGCAATACTGGCAGATACCACGCCCTCGCCTCCACCGGGGACCGCGATCACCCAGGGCCCGACGATCAGTCCCGCTGCGGCCAACTGGGCGGTAATAGTCTCCTGACTCAACCCCGCGTCCGCGCCCTCAGCAACCTCTGATTTTAGGATGATCAGTTTCAGTGTGATGTCAGGGTTTTCTCGTTTGAGTTCGTCGATCACCGCCTGCCCAAAGGATCCTTCATTCACATCGACAATGACCACCCGCAGCGCGGCCAAGCTGCTGGCTTGTTCGCTTAGGGAAATCCGTCTGTCACCGCGCAGGGCTCGGCCATGATACAGCCACACACCTACTGCAATCAGACTGAAAGATATGGCCTGCCCCAATTCGGCGAACGTGAGAGGATCTTCTCCAAGCAACATGCTCAAAACGCGGAAGATAATATATACTGCACTGGAGAGAACAGTCATAGTGGCGACGAAGAGGAAAAAGTATAGATAAATCTTGCGTACCACCGAACGGCGCGCATCATCGCCGGCGAGACTGCTATCCTCTGCCCCGACCTGTACCTGACGCCAGGGAATAATCCACAATGGCAACCCGGCGATGATCGCCGCGGTGAACCAGGCAAATTCCTCCCGCAAGCTAGTACCGAAGCTTTTACCCAGAGCGCGGATGATCACGTTGATATCGCCGCTCAAACCTATCAGCAGGGCAGACAAGCCAATCGCCGCGATCAGGTATAGGTACAGACGCCGTACTCCGGCCTGCCGTGGTGCTTCTGCAGACTGATCGGTGTCTGCACGAAGTGCGATGGCGTGATAAGCCCACAGCATCCCCATCCCGATGATGACCGGCAATGGCTGTTGGCTGGTACCCTCTTGGGGCAGGCTTAATGCGCGGCGGAAGGCGCTGGCCAGGATGCCAGTGGCGTTGGCAACCGCACCCAACGCACCGATGAAGACGGATCCATACAGGTAAAACTTACGCAGAGCCGAGGCGCGTTCTTCATCACTTGGACCGTTGAACAGACGTCCCGCCCAACGCCAGAAGATTATCCACAGAGGCACACCGATGATCA
>JAUVOZ010000180.1 GCA_030598885.1 Anaerolineae bacterium
ATGTCGCTCGCAACTGGGAGAGAGAGTCGCTAAAGTCTGGTGAATATGATATCAGCCGTACAGTCGTCAATCAAGTTGTGGAAAACGGGGAAGCCATATTAACCACCAATGCTCAGGAGGATCCACGCTTCGATGGATTGCAAAGTGTTGTCGCATATAGTTTGCGCTCCATTCTTTGTGTTCCATTGAAGGCCAAGGATGACTTGATTGGTGTGATCTATGCGGATAATAGGATACGGGAAGGGATCTTTACCGAAAGTGACCGCTTTTTGCTCGCTGCCTTCGCCAATCAGGCCGCGGTTGCACTGGAAAATGCTCAGCTATTCAATGACATGTCCATGTCTTATGATCAGGCCCTTGAGGCATTGGTGGCTGCGCTTGATGCCCGCGAGCGGGAAACGGAGCAGCACACCCGGCGGGTCGTTCTGTATTCGATGGCTTTGGCACGAAAGATGGGATTATCGGAAGAGGAGCTGATCGAGATTCGTCGCGGTGCCTTGATGCATGACATCGGTAAAATTTGGGTACCCGACGCCATCCTGCAAAAACCAGGCCCACTCACTGAAGAAGAATGGGTGCTGATGCGCCGTCACCCTGAGGAAGGTCTACGTATCCTTCAAGGGATCATGTTCTTCAAGGGAGCGATTGATATCATCGGTTCATCTCACGAGCATTATGATGGTAATGGCTATCCTGACGGTTTAAAAGGGGAGCAGATTCCACTCAAAGCGCGTATCTTTGCTGTTGCCGATGCTCTCGATGCAATAACCTCCGATCGCTCCTATCGTAAAGCACAATCCTTCAAAGCGGCTTACCAGGAGATCTTGCGCTGCCGGGGAACGCAATTTGATCCGAAGGTTGTGGACGCCTTCATGGCTATCGATGAGGATGAATGGCGGGCGTTGCGAGCAATCACTATTCCCCGAGAGAGGGCAGTAACATCCGACAAACGCCGGCGAGAAGTGGGACGAGATCAATAGGTAGTGATGTCCCCTGATCCCCAATCCCCAATCCCTAATTACTTATGCCTAATGTCACTCCCGGTTTCTCTAATAGAGGAAATCTTAACTCACCGAACGATCACTTAGTTTGGCAATCGGTGGTAAAACGCGCTTGAATTGATTTCGTCGAATGCGCTCGATGACAGCCTCAACGAAGGTTGAGTCAAAACCAGCCTCAACGCAAGCCTGGAGTGAGTAACCCCTATCCACCAACAGCACCAGTAACCGATCGACTTCCTGGTATGTGAACCCCAATTCGTCCTCGTCAGTTTGCCCCACCCAAAGGCCAGCGGAAGGTGGTTTGGTGATGATTACCTCTGGGATGCCTAACGAACGCGCCAATTGTCGAATCTGTGTCTTATACAGATCCCCCAACGGGTTAAGGGCACATGCCGAGTCGCCGTAGAGGGTCGTGTAGCCAAGCAGGATCTCAGTTTTGTTCCCTGAGCCGACCACCAATCCGTTAAAGGCGACCGATTGGTCGTAAAGGATAATCATGCGTGCCCGGGCCATCGCGTTACCGCGCCGCACCCGATCTGCCTCGGGGAAATGAGTGAAGAGCGAATCGACTATGTCGGTAATGGGTATGGTGATATCCTGCACCCCGCTCGCCTGGATCACCAGGTCAGCATGTTCGAGGGACTCAGGTGCTGAGGTCTTGTAAGGCATACGCACAGCGAGCACATTTTCCGGCTTGAGGGCTTCTGTTGCGAGGTAGCAGGTGACCGCCGAGTCGATACCTCCAGAGACGCCGACTATAGCGTGTTGGAAGCCAGCGTTGGTGATCTCGCTGCGAAGAAATTCGGTAAGGATCTTACGTGTCAGATCGGTGTCGATTTCAAGTGATATGAAGTCTTGTGTCATAGAAGTGTCCATTCTCCAATCGATCAAGTACGGTCTTGAATGGTCTCCATCATGTTGAACTCGAAGCCTCTAGTTGCCCGGATGCCCTGCATCCTACTCGTCGACCATCATCCGATACAGGTCTCGCAGGCAACCAATCTCAGCGCCGTGATGTAGATCGTGAGAGATCATCGTCCAGAAGATGCGCCAGGTGGGCCAAGAATCTCCCCAATTGGTCGCTCGCATCTCGTTCAACTTGGCGTCGTTCAGACCGTCTAGAGCGGTGCACAATTGGGCATGACCATCCCTCAACCAATTTATAGCATTGGCGGCTGTGTGGGGAAGGTCTAATTCATCCCAAGTCATTTTGCCGGCCCCGAAGGCAAACTCATGGTACATCCATTTACAGGAAGCGATGTGTACCAATCGCCAGCCGATGGTGGTAAAGGGAGGGGGTTTGGGATCTGGGGATGCGTAATCCTCAACCCAGCGACCGTTCTTTCCTAGATGTACTGTCCAGCAATCAGGTACAGGCTCCCAGAAGAATTCATCATCAGTCAAGCCTTCCAATAGATTGGTAAGGCTCTTCCAAGCGTCGTCCATCTGATATGCCAATAAATTTATCGTTTGGTGGTTCATCTCGATCCCTCACATATTTAGTTGGTCAGGTTGGCGAACAGGTATTCGATCTTACTTCCGAAGAAGCATCAAGATGTTGGGGTAGGCAAACAGAGCATTGGTTCTCCTGACAACTCAATTGCGAAGATTGTGTAGGACCAGACCACAGAGCGCCAACAGCAGAAGTACAGCGGCTCCCACTGTGTCGAGGCGCAAACCGGCTAGAAGGAGGACTGGGTCGCCACGAGTGAAGGTGAGGGCCAATGAACTAGCCGCGATCAGAGACAAACTCACGCCGACCAAAGTGCCGTGTCGTAAGTGACGGCCAGCCAGCCAGTACAACACGGCGAGAATAACAAGATTGAGCACTATTCCAACGGTCTGCGTAGGCCAGCGTGGGACCCGACTCCCGAACATATCGACTGCAAGAGGGGTCCAGAAGCCCGCATCTGTTCGGCGTCCGTATGCACAACCTTCCAACAGGCAGCCTGTCCAGGAAGATAGAGCCATCACGACACCTGGCAAAGCCAGTATGTCCGCCAGAGGCCAGAAGGGACGGTGGGAAAGTGCGGTGTATACCGCTAACCCAATAACAGCACCGACTACGCCGCCGATCCAGCTCAACCCACCTTGCCAGAACCAGAATGTCTCGATGAGCCTACTAGCGTAGTATCCCCAGTGGAGGAGCACGAAACCTGCACGCGCACCAATCAGCCCGGCTGTCAGCGCCGACAAGCCAGCATCAATACGGGTGGTCGGGGAAGTCTTTTCGTCAGGCAGTCGAGAGGTCGCGGTTCTGGTTGGTTCTGACAATCCTAGCCAGAGGAAGTTCACCAGCACACCCAACGTGAAGACCATCGTGAAGGCATTCGGCACACGCCGCTCCTTGTGTTAAATGCAATGATACCATCGGCTGTTCTCTGGTCACAACCTCGCAACTTATGCGTGATGGTCACTGTCCTGTCATTACACGCTGGGCTTGATAAATATGTCGCTTTTTATCATCAAGGACGCAAAAGGTATAATAAATCACCTTGATCGATGTCAAGGAGGATAATGAGATGGATTTACTTCCGTCCCGCCGGATAACCTTCGCACAGGTATGGATAAACCCGAGTGTTGAATCAACCGCATCCGCTTGACCAGGCTGTCATTGTCCAACCAGCAACTTGGCGGGACCTCCGACCGCTGTTGGAGTTGGAGAAGATATGTTTCGGTCGTGACGCCTGGCCCTTACTTGACACATTGGCTGCTCTGACTTTCCCTCAGACTGTCCGTCTGAAGGCAATTGTGGATGAGCGGGTAGTGGGCTTCATCATCGGTGACCGACG
>JAUVOZ010000047.1 GCA_030598885.1 Anaerolineae bacterium
GGGAAACGACCGCTTCATCCGTACCGTAGGCTGGCACCGCACCGCCGCACAAGAATTGGACCTATTAATCCCAGAGGTGAGAGCAGTATTAGACGCCTATGCTGAGGGAGTCAATGCGTATATCGGAGCTAATCAGGGTCGCCTTGGGCTGGAGTTCACCGTGTTGGGTCTTACCGGGGTCAAGTATGAACCGGAACCCTGGACACCCCTCAACACCCTCACCTGGGCTAAAATGATGGCCTGGGATTTAGGGGGCAATATGAATGACGAACTCACCCACGCCCACATCGCTGCCCGTCTAGGCTCCTCTGCGGTCAGCGTCATCATGCCTCCTTACCCAGATGATTACCCGTTCATCGTCCCCTATCCATTAAGCGGCGCGACCATTCAGGCAGTGCCCGAAGCCGCCTTTGACACTCACTTCCTGGGAACTGGAGACGACCTCGGCAGCAACAACTGGGTCATCGCCGGGAGCCGTACAAAAACAGGTGCTCCTCTCCTGGCCAACGATCCCCACCTGGGCATCCAGATGCCCTCCATCTGGTATGAGATCGGTCTGCATTGCGACCCCGTCGGTCCGGACTGCCCTTACAATGTCGTCGGCGCCTCTTTCGCCAGCTCCCCCGGTGTGGTCATCGGCCACAACCAATCTATCGCCTGGGGTGTCACCAACCTAGGTCCCGATGTTCAGGACCTGTTCATCGAGCGGGTCAACCCTGAGAATCCCAACCAGTATGAGTTTCAGGGCGAGTGGTTCAATATGGAAATTGTACGCGAGGAGATCCGAATCGCAGGTGAAGATGAACCGGTCGTGGTAAACGTCCGTCTCACCCGCCATGGACCGATCATCAACGACGTGGTCGGAGGTACAGAAGAAGAATGGTCCTTCGGCTGGCAACCTCTGGCATTTTCTTGGACCGCGCTCCAACCCGGCACCCTCATGCGCAGCATTATACTGCTGAACCAGGCTCAGAATTGGGATCAGTTCCGAGAAGCGCTTCGATATTGGGATGCACCCAGCCAGAATTTCGTCTACGCCGATATCGAAGGCAACATCGGGTACCAAGCCCCGGGTCGTATCCCGATCCGCGCCTCGGGCAACGGTTCCAGCCCTGCACCTGGTTGGACTGGTGAGTACGAGTGGGTGGACTATATCCCCTACGACGAACTACCCCGGGCATTCAACCCGCCAGAGGGATATATTGTCACCGCCAATCATGCCGTCGTGGGGCCGGATTACCCATATTTCATCGCGATGGACTGGGCTCCTGGCTATCGAGCGCGCCGGATTGTGGAGTTGATTGAAGCTAATCCCTCGCTCTCTTTGGAAGACATGCAGACCATCCAGGCAGACAGTAGTCCCATCTATGCACAGGAAATCCTTCCCTTCATCTTGGACCTCAGTCCCTCTGATGCCCGATTGGCTCAGGCGATTGATCTGTTGCGAGCTTGGGATGGACGGGCGGTACGGGATAGTAACGGTGCAGCCCTGTTCGAAGCCCTGCGACTGCACCTGGTCGATCGAGTCTACGCTGATGAACTGGGTGAGCAACTTCTGGGTCGAGTCCGAGGCGACGCGGCTGTCGCGCTGGCGCTCGCACTTCCTGACCCCAACTCCCCCTGGTTCGATGACATGACCACACCCGAGGTGGAGAGCCGGGACGAGATCTTGCTGGTGGCCCTAGAAGATGCGGTAGAAGAGCTTACCGAGACTCTGGGCCGCAATATGTCCAATTGGAGTTGGGGCGATCTGCATACCGCTACGTTCGAGAATCAGACCCTCGGTCAGAGCGGTATCGGTCCCATAGAGGCCATTTTCAATCGGGGACCGGTAGCTGTGGACGGTACCGGCTCCACGGTCAATTCCACTGGCTACAGCATGGGTGATCCCTATCAGGTCAGTTCCGTGCCATCCTATCGTCAAATCGTGGATCTAGCCGATGTCGGTAGATCTGTATCGATGCACACCACCGGGCAATCGGGCCATCCCTTCCACGCTCATTACAAGGATATGATCGACCATTGGCGTAACTTCGAGTATCACCCGATGCTTTGGAATCGCCAATTGGTGGAGGCAGTCGCTGAGACCCACATGACACTTACCCCAGGAGAGTGAACTGAGGTCTTAGATCTTCAGACCTTTAGTACACCACTTTGAGTAGAACCGTTTGGCTGCGCTCAGGCTTCGTCCTGAGCGTAGTCGAAGGGACAAGCTCCAGGCGCGACATCGTACCCGAGGGTGAGAATCTCGTTGTTAGGAGAGGAAACTATATCAATTCCAAAATGAGGTCGTTATTTGCTAAGGTATCCCTAAGTAACGACCTGTAGTGCACCCCAATATGTCGTCGCGTAGGATACAAACAGGGGCGTACATTTGTACGCCCCTGTCCATTACCACAACTATATAGTGAACAGGCAGGATTAGAAAGGCCAAACCTTCTCGGTGACCATCAGACAGGTCAATCCCAAGACGATGACAGTTGCCAGCAACAAGATCGAGATCACGAAGCGTTGTCCTACGGTCATCCCCAAGAAGCGTCCTGCCCCGGTGTCATAAGGTTCAGGTTCAAAGATGGTATCTACCGGTTGCTCGAATTCCTTGGAGTCATCCGACATATCACGCAGGCTATCAAACATCATCGCCCTCCTCAGGGGACATGTCCCATCAGCTCAGTTTATCCTATTTAGAACCCATGTCAACTGGTCGTAAGTGAACATCACCGACCGCAATCTCGATCATCTCTCCATCCTCCGACTGTAATCTCAGGCGTCCCCCGATCGCCAAACCTTTCACTCTACCAAGAATTGCACCCTGCATGTGATGGACCTTAACTATCCGACCACGATAAGCCAACCGCTGGTTCCAAGCAATCAACATCTGCGGCGATCCTAGGTGAAGGTACCACTTCCCCACTCCCTGGATCACATTTAGCAGCAGTTCGTGTCGGTCCACTCGCTCCCCCACGGTTGCCTCAACACAAGTCGCTGGCATATCAACCTTCTCATCTGGCGGAACTGACTTCGGTCGGACATTAACCCCAACACCTAAAATAGCGAACTCAAGTTCATCACCCAACCATGATGCCTCGGTCAACACACCGGCAACCTTGCGTCCATGGATCAACACGTCATTGGGCCATTTGATCAACGCCTCGATACCCACATTCTCCAGCGCCTCCACCACTGCCAGCGCTCCTAGAGCAGTTAGCTCACCCAATGTTTCTAACGTCAAACCTTGGGGACGGAGCACCAGACTAAGCGCCAATGCGCTAGCTGGTGGTGTGAACCAATAACGCCCTGCTCGACCACGACCAGAGGTTTGTTCTTCAGCCACTACCAGGGTACCGTGTGGTGAGCCCTGCCTGGCGAAATCCGTTGCCTGGTCGTTGGTCGAGCCGATATTTGGGTAGAAGTATAACGGTTCGCCCAGTCCGCAAATCGGAAGGCTTGCTCGCAGTCGCTCGGCATTCAGCATGGCATGATTGTACACAGCAACCCATGAAGTATGCCAGGAGGGAAAGGACGTGGTAAATGATTATAAAATTCCCCTATACTGTATTCTCTGTTAGAATCATCCCACCTCAAGATGAAGCGAATTTGGGCGCCGTGGCGTATGGATTACATCAAAGGTGACGTCGAAGAAATCGATTGTTTATTTTGCAACCGGTTAGCCCAACATGACGGGTTGGAGAATCTGATTCTCCACCGCAGTAAACATGCCTTCGTCATCCTCAACCGCTACCCATATACCAACGGTCATATGATGGTGGTCCCAAACACTCATGCGCCGTCAATCGAGAATTTAAAGGAAGAAACCCTGTCGGAGTTGATTCAGCTAACAAATCAGGCATTGGCTGTTCTGCGTGAAGTATATGACGCACAGGCCTTTAATATCGGGATTAATATTGGTGAGGCGTCTGGAGCTGGAATTGCAGATCACGTCCACATGCACATCGTCCCCCGTTGGGCTGGGGATACGAATTTCATGTCCACAACAGCTGAAACGCGCGTACTTCCGGAAGCGCTAGAAGAAACTTTCGAGAGGTTGCGATCCAGTTGGCGTGAGCTCAATTGCAACCCCTGAGGGGTCAACAAGAGGTTGACCCCTTTCATATTCCAACCGATAACAGACGAGGGAAAGATGAATAAAGAGAAAAATCTTCTTGAACCTGTAATCCTGAGTGCCGTACGTACCCCGATGGGCAGATTCCAGGGTGCCCTAAGTTCACTTTCAGCCACCAGCCTGGGGGCAATAGTGGTCAAGGAAGCCGTCGCCCGTGCCGGCATACCTGACCTGGTGGAGATCGACGAGGTCCTAATGGGGAACGTCGTCTCAGCCGGACTTGGGCAGGCGCCGGCCAGACAAGCAGCCATCCTCGGTGGACTACCGCCGACCGTTGGTGGTTCCACAGTCAACAAGGTTTGCGGATCGGGTCTAAAAACAGGTATGTTCGCGGCTCAAGCTATCAAAGCCGGCGATGCCAATTTGATCGTTGCCGGTGGGATGGAGAGTATGAGCAACGCCCCCTATCTGGTTAATGGCCGAGGCGGTCAATTACGCTATGGCCACACCCAACTCACCGACGCCCTCCTCCACGATGGACTATGGGACCCATTCGAGGACTGGGCAATGGGTATGGCGGCAGAATGGATCGCCGACGAGTTCAAAGTCACCCGAGAGGCTATTGACCAGTGGGCGTTAAAGAGCCAGCAAAGGGCGATCGATGCAATGGATGCTGGTAAGTTTGAAGCCGAGATTGTACCAGTTGAGGTACTAGACCGGAAGAGAAATGTAAAAGTCGTTGAACAGGATGAGACGCCGCGCAGAGATACCTCACTTGAGAGGTTAGCCAGCCTCAAACCGGCCTTCAAACCTGATGGAAAGGTGACCGCAGGCAACGCTTCTGGCCTGAACGATGGGGCCTCGGCATTGGTTTTCGCCAGTCGGGCAAAGGCCATGGAGATTGAGGTCGTGCCAATGGCGCGAGTCATCGGTTATACACAGGTCGCCGTTCCACCTAAAGAACTCTTCACCGCTCCTGCTAAAGCACTCCCTAAACTACTTGAGAAGGTCGGATGGACACTGGCTGAGGTTGACTTGATAGAATTGAACGAGGCCTTCGCCGCGCAAGTTGTGGCTAATGGATACGCACTATCGGAACACGGCTGGGATTGGGATGCGGTCAATATCCACGGCGGGGCGATCGCTCTCGGACATCCAATTGGAGCCTCTGGCGCCCGTGTCCTCACCACTCTCCTTTATGCCCTCCTCGACCGAGGGTTGAAGCGAGGCTGTGCGGTTCTCTGCTTGGGTGGTGGAGAAGCCGTAGCGATGGCGGTCGAATTAGAACAATAAAAACCCCAAACTCTGGAGGGGCAATTGTACAATCCCCCGATGGTTGGTAACTAATACCTGCTGAAAATTACCCATCACGTCACAACAATTAGATGCCTGGCACCAATAGCGGGATAACGGAGAAAACCCATGGAGATAAAGAACATCGTAGTGATCGGCGCAGGCGCGATGGGCAACGGTATCGCTCAGACAGCGGCCGTGGCCGGTTATCAGGTCACCATGACCGACATCGTTCCCGAAGCCATCGAACGAGGCAAAGCATCAATCGCTAAATCGGTTGAAAAGTTTGCCAACAAGGGAATCATCGACCAAACTCAGAAAGACGCCGCCCTCAATATTGCTACCTCTTTACACATGGATCCTGCACGCGGAGCTGACTTGGTTATCGAAGCCGCGACTGAGAATCAAGAACTCAAGCTCGAATTGTTCACTGAACTCAGCCGCTTAACCCCGAGAGAGACCATCCTAGCTTCGAACACCTCTTCTATTTCGATTACTAAAATTGGCGCGGTCACCGACCACCCGGATAAGGTGATCGGGATGCATTTCTTTAACCCAGTACCGTTGATGACATTGCTGGAGGTAGTACGTGGCCTTGCCACTTCCGATAAAACCAGAGACGCAGTCTTCGAGGTGGGGCGAGTGATGGGGAAAGAGCCCGTCGAGGCAAAGGACTCACCCGGTTTCATCTCCAACCGCATCCTCTGCCCGATGATCAACGAGGCCATCTTCGCCCTGCAAGAAGGCATCGGGACGCGCGAGGCGATCGACACAGTAATGAAACTTGGCATGAACCATCCTATGGGTCCACTAACCTTAGCCGACTTGATCGGTCTGGATGTTGTGCTCTCCGTTTTGGAAGTGCTTCACCGTGACCTAGGCGAGGACAAATACCGCCCTGCACCCCTGTTGCGTAAGATGGTCGACGCAGGTTATCTGGGTCGCAAGACAGGACGTGGATTTTATGAATATGGGAAGTAGGAGAATATATTAAGAAGGGATTAGAGATCAGGGATTAGGGATCAGGCACTAGGTAATGTGGATTAACGATAATTCTTGTCGGGGAATCTGAGTGTTCCGCTATGATGTAATGGTCGTTTGGGTTAATATTATTCTCCATGTCTTAAGCGGGAGGCTTTTATGTCTGCCAGACGTCTACGTTTACTACTGATTGCACTCATCCTTGCAACTTTCTCCTGCACCGGACCAGGTTCGACACCTACACCAGACAGGTCAGGTTTAGCGACATCGGTTGCGGCAACATTGACATCTACTGCGCCCCTAGAACCTCACGGAACGCCCCCAGACATGCCTAAAGCCCCTATCTTGCCAACAATAACACCGACCTCCCCACCTCCCTCCGTGCTGCGTATCGTTTATACCAACGGTGGAAATATCTGGCTCATCGAAGGTGTAAATCCACCCACCCAGCTCACCAGCAGCGGTGGCGCGGATCAAGTGCTGATTTCCAGTGATGGGATGAAGGTCGCATTTATACGGCATGTGCCTACCGATGGACAGGCGGAAATTCGTTCGGTTAACATCGACGGAAGCGGGGAGACCACTTTGCTAGGCCCAGCCCAATTTGACTCGCTCTATCCTCTTGGCGTTTTTCTCCACCACGATCTTTCAAGCATTGCCTTCGTCCCAGGGACCCATAACTTAATGCTCAACACCCGCGCGATCTCGGAAGGACCGGGACTGTTAAAGCACGATGACCTTCTACTGCTGGACGCGGACACGGGGATCCTCACCACCTTATTTTCACCTGGTTCCGGGGGTGATTTCCTCCTATCCCCTGACGGAAGCCAAGTAGCTATTATCACCCCAACTGGTATCGGTCTCGTCAACATCGATGGCACCAACCTGCGACCCAACTTGGTGACCTATGCCCCGGTGATTACCTACAGCGAGTTTCAATATTATGCTCAACCCGTCTGGGCTCCAAACTCAGGTGCCCTCGGCGTTGCCATCCCATCACCCGACCCGTTCGCCCCAACAACCACCGGCACCATCTGGCGTATCCCAGCCGATGGAGGATCACCAATGAATACGGGGACCATCTCAGGGGATTTCTACTTCTCCCAAGCACCCGGCTCGTGCTTAATCTCCTCCAACCTCCACCGCGTGGCTTTCCTGCGTGACACCGCTACGACAAATATTCATGATCTATATTTGGCTAACGCAAACGGAAGTGGTGAAACGCTCTATGCCACTGGTGATATCCAATGGGTGGGTTGGTCGCCTGATAACACCCACTTTATCTACTCACTCAGCAGTCCAATGAGCCTGCATTTAGGAGTAGACGGCGGTAGCCCAACCCCGATCGGTTCATGTAGCCAGCTGGAGTGGATCGATAATACTAAATTCCTCTGCTTGTCCGGCAGTTATGGAGCTTGGACGTTGATGAGAGGTGAGATTGGTGGTGGGCTCATACCCATCGTCAGCCCAGCAGGGGATTTTGTGTCTTACGACTTTGATGCATAGAATATTACCCGCATCTTGCTGAGGGTGTATCCAGGTGAACAGATAGTATTTACAAAAAACTAGCCGGATGTCGGGTTATACCTCCCAGATCCTCGGTCGGCTTGTACCTAGAGCGACGGTTTAATTATTGCGCCTATAGAGATTCTACGGTATCTTGATGACATTCAGTCTGTTACATCACCTGTACTTTAAGACCTGAGGAGGCAAAGCCATGAAAGCTTATCTATATCCGGTTTGGTTTCTCCTTGGTTCGATTTTCTCATACTTAGCGTTCATACATTGGCAATATTCTAAGACTCCATTAAGGCCCTTCTATCTCAGAGAGGAAGGGGATTCCGAAGATTCTACCCAGGAAGTCTTAAATCAGAATGAACTCGCACGTGAGGTCGTCAAGGATCTCAATAATTACATAGAGAAAATGAACAGCATTTCCATGAAGCGTAATCGAGCTTCTTCAATTGGGTACTTTATAGCTGCAGCTATCTGTTTGATCTCAATGCTCATGGTTTACGTCGTTTGACCTGAACAGTAAGTTGATATATTCTCCATCAAAGATGGAAGAGGCATATCGAGATGCCACTGACTGGAGAAACACGCTTATGTTTGGGATAACCTGGATCACACTCACCGCTGTCTTCTTCTACTTTTCTTTCGTTTACTGGCGATATTCAACCTCCCCAATGAGATCCTTTATCTTTCGGAATATCGAGGAGACTCAACCGGTCGAGGGTAGTGAGTCAGAGTTAAGCCAGTTATCAGATGAATTCAGGCGCGACCTTGAAGGATTCTTGGACTCCATCAACAAAACAAACAAGGTTCGCTACCGCGTAGCCGCGGCAGGTTTCCTGATCGCTGGGATCAATGCGCTGGCCAACCTTTTTCTATTTTAAATCTACAAAATTTATTATTAACTGCTCCAACCAGGTACCTCGTGACCGGTTGGTTGTCATCTCATCCTGAGGAATTGATGACATTGAACAACGCGATATAACCCTCTCGATTAACCGTCGGGTGAGCCTGGAGACAACGATCACCTATCTGAAAGTAACTCCTCCAGTATCGTCTGCGCCACCTGCGGATTCGCTTTCCCATGCGTCTCACGCATCACCTGACCGACAAACCAGCCGATCACGGTAGTCTTCCCCCCCCTGTAAGTCGCCACCTGGTCAGGATTACTTGCCAGGATCCCAGACACCAGGGTGCGTAAGGTCTCCTCATCGGATACCTGAGCCAAACCCTCCTCTTCCACAATTTCTCCCGGCGAGCGCCCACTCTCTTCGACTCTGTCCAGCAATACTTTCCCCGTGTTGGTCGTGATTTTCTTGCTTTCCACCAGATTTATGATCTCCACCAGGTGATCAGGCAGTAATTTTAATTCACCCGCGTTCACCCCAAGCTCGCGGATCATACGTAAAACATCATTCATTAACCAATTGGATACTACTTTAGGCTTACCGCCATAGGTGGATAATGCCTGCTCGAAATACTCGGATAAACTGCGCTCCTCGGTCAGGATCTCGGCATCGTAAAGCGGCAGCTCATATTGATCGACGAACCTCACTCGTCGCTCCAGCGGTAACTCGGGTAAGTTGGCGAGGATATCATCTCGCCAGGCTTCTTCAAGACGAATTGGGAGCAAATCCGGCTCACGAAAATAGCGATAGTCGGCCTCGGTCTCTTTGACCCGCATCTTGTGCAGCGTTCCGCGGTCATCATCCCAATTCAGCGTCCATGACTCAATTTTTCCTCCGGTTTCGACCTCCCGAATTTGGCGATCAATCTCTACTTTAATTGCGTCCCGTACGTTCTCGATAGAGTTGATGTTCTTGATCTCGGTTTTTGTGTTCAGCACTTCGGAACCCGTTGGGCGGATGGAAACGTTCGCATCGCAGCGTAATTGCCCCTTCTCCATATCACCTTCCGAGATACCAAGCCAACGTAGAAGCTGTCGGAGACGGATTAGGTATTGAGCGGCCTCATCAGCCGAACGCAGATCCGGTTCGGTGACCATCTCGACCAGCGGGACACCACAGCGATTAAAGTCGATCAGACGGCTTCCGCTTTGATATACCGTCTTGCCCGCGTCCTCCTCTATGTGTAATTTGGCGATCTTGATTTGACGACTCGAACCGTCAGGCATGGGTAAGTTAAAAATTCCATCGCGCGCCAGGGGCTCATCGTACTGGCTGATCTGGTAACCCTTTGGTAGGTCCGGGTAAAAGTAGTTCTTGCGAGCGAAGTAGGAAAGAGACTGAATAGAATCAGCATGCATCGCCGCTGCAAGCAGAACCGCCTTCTCCACCACCACACGGTTGAGGACTGGGAGCACTCCTGGTAGACCGGTGCACACCGGGCAAATATTGGTGTTCGGTGGATCACCCCACGAATCTGCCTTGCAACCGCAAAATATCTTGCTCTTCGTGTTCAGTTGAATGTGGGTCTCAAGGCCGATAACTGCTTCATACTTTGGCACTGTGCTATTCCTTTGACAATGTTTGAAGTCGATTATTTCTCTTCGACAGAGATCACCTCAATTATGTCATCGATCGTCAACTGCTCGGCTACGTCCAAACCTTTGGTCACGTACCCAAACACGGTAAAAATCTCATCCATCAACGAATTATCCTCCAATAAAATGTAGAACTGGCTTCCGCTTGAGGCAAGCCTGTCCTGCCGGAAAAAGAAACCGACTGCACCTGCCGTGTTAGCCAGACCAATCTCACTTGGTAGGATATAGCCAATATCGCTTTCTGGCATCCCCGTCGGCGAGCCGGTTAGAATAAACTGACCTGGTTCGGCGAATGCGATGGGGAATCCATCATAATAGCCAAGCTCAGCAAGGACTATGAAATTGTTAACGTTCTCCGGTGCATCCTGGGGTTGTAGTTCGACAATGATCTCACCTTTCGAAGTGGAAAGCGTCGCTTGGTAGAAAGCATTGGGGTCGATAATCATCTCCGGCTTGCCGGTGTAGAGATTCTCACGCTCCGCCAACTCAAGCATGGCCAAAGGACGTCCTTCTTTAGGTTGGGGGGCAACCGGAATTGGCGTCGGCGTCGGTGGGGGGAGCAAACTTTCAGGGACTTCTACAATTTCGACCGTGACCAGCAAGTCACCAGGAAAGTCGGGATTTGCCTGAGGGTCACGCAAGGTCAAATCAAGTGCTACATCCATGCCCTCCACCACTTTGCCGAAGATCGTATGGCGACCAGTAAGATGGGGAGTAGGAGCATATGTGATGAAAAACTGACTGCCGTTGGTGTCTAGGCCTGAATTGGCCATAGCCAGATAACCGGGTTCATCAAATCGTAGGTTTGGATCAAATTCATCCTCAAAACGATACCCAGGACCACCAGTGCCAGTGCCGGTCAGATCGCCTCCCTGCGCCATGAAATTAGACAGTACCCGATGAAAAGTCGTGCCGTCGTAATATCCTTCCCTAGCTAGGAACACAAAATTATTTACCGTCTTAGGAGCTTTCTCAGCGAAGAGTTCGACTTTGATATCCCCCTTTTCGGTTTGAAAGGTGGCAATGTAGATCACCTCCGGGTCGATGGCCATCTCTGGAGGCGCGTCCCACTGCTTGACAGCTTGTGGTGTAGGTGATGCAGTTACGGATGGACCGGTCACACAAGCGGAAATTGCCAGCCCAAGTATCGAAGTCAC
>JAUVOZ010000041.1 GCA_030598885.1 Anaerolineae bacterium
GACATCCTGGTAGTAACCATGTTCAACTGCGACATACAGGGGGGCGAATTGAATATCTGGCCGGTATCCCATTGTCAGACGAACATGGACGGTCGCCTCCGTAATTTCTTGCTCCGGACTACTTACGCCGATGCAACCCGACAAGGAAAGACCAATCACCAGCATGATGAGAGACCAACGATGTGACATAATCCATTGCCTCCTTAAGATCGAGAGGGAACTTCACGATAAGCCAACAGCCAATGTTCTAGGGCAGCCACCACCCCATACAACGCAAGCGCCATGCCGACCAAGTCGAACACCACCACGAAGACAAGTGCGGTGTCGTAAAGGCCACGGCCTACGTTGATCAAATAACCTAGGCCTTCGTCGGCGGCCACGAACTCGCCGACAACAGCCCCGATCACCGAGAGCGTGGCGCCGATCTTAAGTCCCCCGAATAAAACCGGCATCGCGGCTGGTACTTCAAGTTTGATGAAGGTCTGCCAACGAGTAGCTCTCAAGGAATGCATCAGGTGGCGCAAATCTACTGGCACTGAGCGCAAGCCCACCACTGTGTTTACCAGCACGGGGAAGAAAACGATTAACGCACTGATCAACAACTTCGAAAGCCTTCCCGTGCCAAACCAGATCACCAGTAATGGCGCGATCGCCACCACAGGGACGGACTGAGAGGCGACGATGTAGGGTGCTAAGAGGCGCTCAAAAGTACGTGATTTGGCTAGCCCATATCCCAGGCAAATGGCTACCGTCAATCCAAGCGACAGCCCACCCAGCACTTCATGCAAAGTCACTCCTGTATGTCGAATCAAACTGCCATCAGCCAGCGCACGCAAGAAACGACTCCAAACAGCTTGCGGTGAAGGAATCATGAAAGCCGGCAAGCCGCTCCATCGGGTGAAGGCTTCCCAGATTAAAAGACCGAAGAGCAACGTTATCGGCAGTGTCGATAAACTAAATTTTCGTCTCGTCGACACCCGTGGCAAAAGGGATATACCACTCTGCTCGTTCTTCGCCATCCCCAAACTCTACTCCTCAATGAAATACCCCGAAGGGGTTACCTTCGGGGGGGATACATGCAATTTCCAGCGAGATGCGCCGAGAAAAACAAGCCCCCGAAGATGGTCATCTTCGGGGCACATACCGCCGTCCTGGTGGACATATCCAGCCAGGTTAGCAACCTTCTCCCATCCGGACTATACCGTCGGCTCCGGAGTTCCACCGGATCCTGCGTCAAAGACGCTTGCGGGCTATACCGCCGATCGGGAATTGGATCTTCGATCCTCACCCTGCCCCGAAGGCTAAGCTATTCTGTTGCCGTTATTATACTCGTTTTTACCTAACTGGAATACTTCCTCCCTACACATTCAACTCTCTCATATCGCCTGTACTCACAAAAATAACCCGCTCGGCGATGTTGGTCACCCGATCGCCGATTCGTTCCAGATTGTGGGCGCACCACAATAAATAGGTCGCCCTTTCTATACTGTCGGGTTTATCGGCCATGATCTCTAGCAGTTCTTCGAAAATCGCCTGATAGAGGTGATCCATCTCATCATCACGGTCAGCGATCGCCTGCGCAGTATCCGCATCATTATCGACAAAAGCTTGCAGAACTTCACCCAACATTTCTTGTGCCAGCCGCACCATTCGCGGGATGTCGATCAATGGTTTGAGTAACGGTTCGTCCCCCATAAGAATGACTGTTTTTGCAATACCAGCGGCGTGGTCCGCCATACGCTCCATATTTATCACGATGGTTATAACCGCAACCACTGATCGCAGGTCGCTTGCTGCTGGCTGCTGGGTGGCGATCAATGCCAGACATGCATCCTCGATCTTGAAACGTATAGCATTAATTTCTTCATCATCGTCAATCACTTGCTTAGCCAAGGCGTGGTCGCGATTCTGGAGACTCTCGAGGGAGAGAGCTATTGCCTGATCGACCATCAAGCCCATCTGCAATAGGCTCTCCTGTATCTGTGCAAATTCGCGATCGAATGTTGTCCATAAACTATGTGACATCTTACCCTACCTCCCTCAGCCTCCTAACCTACCCGACCGGTGATGTAAGCCTCTGTTCGTTGCTCCTTTGGTCGGGTGAATATCATAGCAGTGTCGTTAAATTCAACCAACTCTCCGAGCCAGAATAAACCAGTCTTATCCGAGACTCGCGCCGCCTGCTGCATGTTGTGGGTGACCACCACAATAGTGTAGCGCTCTGAAAGGTCCCGCATAAGCCCCTCAATCTGCATAGTAGCAATCGGGTCAAGCGCTGACGTGGGTTCATCCATCAAGATCACCTCCGGCTCGACAGCCAACACCCGGGCGATGCACAATCGCTGTTGCTCTCCAAGTGAGAGTTCCATGGCGTCTGTATTCAGGTGATCCTTGACCTCCTCCCATAGCGCAGCCCGTTGTAATGAGCGTTCGACAATTGCATCCAACTCTTCCCGCTCTCGGGTCAACCCTAACACACGTGGTCCGAAGGCGACATTGTCAAAGACAGATTGGGGGAAAGGATTGGGCTTTTGGAAAACCATGCCGATCCGTTGCCGCAGATCCACAACATCGACTGAGGGGTGATATATATCCTCACCATCAAGATAAACCTTCCCTTCTAAACGGGTGTTGGGGATCGTGTCGTTCATTCGGTTGAGGCAACGGAGAAAGGTTGTCTTTCCACAACCTGAAGGGCCAATGAGTGCGGTAACTTGGCGTTCGAGGATCCCGATTGAGATTGAGCTTAACGCCCTCACAGAACCGTAATAGAAGTCCAACTCCTGAATAAACATCTTTGGCGACTGCACCTGGTTAACCATTTGCCGCATTGTACACCAGAACACAACCCATAGTTTCATCTGGCAACTTATGCCAGGAGAAGTATAATCAGCGACGATGGATGAACTTCGCTCCGGGCACATTTGCTGGTTGTCCTCCATCCTGCTGGCATGTATGTTGACCGCTGCCTGCAGTCGCTCGATGACTGAAGACCTCTCGAGATCATCCTCTGACGCCATAATCGAAAACAAGGGGTCCGATACGATCGTGAACCTAGCTCTCGCCTGGGCGGAATCCTATCAGGATAGCCACTCTGAGGTGCGGATCTCGGTCACTGGAGGAGGATCCGGTACGGGGATCGCCGCCCTGATCAACGCTTCGGTAGATATCGCCAACGCCTCACGGAAAATCAAGCCGGAGGAGCAAGCTCAGGCAGAAGCCAATGGCGTCCTCCCGGTGGAGTTCGTCATTGCACGAGACGCCATCGCGATCATCGTCAATCATGAGAACCCCGTCGACCACCTCTCGATCGATCAGATCTCCGACATTTACAGTGGAGCGGTCAACAATTGGAGGCAGGTGGGAGGAGAAGATCGACCCATTGTGCGGCTATCACGCGAGACCAATTCTGGCACGCATGTCTATTTTCTGGAACAGGTGCTTCGTGGCGGGGACAAGAACGATCGGACACTATTCTCGACCGACACGTTGTTATTGCCATCATCGGAAGGCATAAGCGCTGAAATCCGTCAAAACCCCAACGCTATCGGCTACGATGGACTTGGCTATGTAACTGAGGATCTGAAAGTAATTGCAGTTTCCCTTGATGCGACCGGACCTTTCGTCCTTCCCTCCCCAGAAACAGTTGATAGTGAGCAATACCCGATCGCCCGTGATCTATACATGTACACAGCAGGAGAACCGACTGGCGAAATCAAAGCGTACTTAGATTGGATCCTCTCTTCTGAAGCGCAACGGATTGTCTCGGAACTTGGCTTTGTGCCTATCACACCTTGAGGTTGGTATGCGAAATTCCACTTGGAGAGAATACATCATCACCCGCCTAATAAAGCTCTCTGGCTACTCAGCGATCTTATTTGTTGGATTAATCTTTCTTTTTTTGATGCAGGAGGGTGCGCCAGCACTAATCAAAATCCCAATATCCACACTTTTCAGCACCCGCTGGTACCCGATCGAAAACAAATTTGGCATCCTTCCATTGATCGGCGGGACGGTCGTCGTCACGTTTGGCGCAGCCCTGTTTGCCGTTCCCCTTGGTTTGGCTACGGCGATATACATCGCCGAGATCGCACCGCCTTGGGTGAGGGAAATCCTCAAGCCATTGGTCGAGGTGCTGGGCGGTCTACCGTCGGTTATGCTGGGATTCCTTGGCATTCTGATTGTCACCCCTTTCGTGCGTACCACCCTCGACGTCCCTACTGGCCTGACCGCTTTCACCGGCGCCCTGATCCTGGGTGGCATGGCGATCCCCACCATAGTCAGTGTGGCTGAGGACGCGCTTGACACCGTGCCTCGTACCTACCGCCAGGCCGCTCTAGCGCTGGGAGCTACGGAGTGGCAGACAATCTGGCGGGTTACACTACCCGCCGCTCGGTCAGGCGTGTTGACGGCGATAATGCTAGGCATCGGAAGAGCTATCGGTGAAACAATGACGGTTATGATGGTAACCGGAAACGCCCCGATCCTACCTACAGGATTGGGAGCTCTTTTCCGTCCGGTGCGCACCATGACCGCCACCATTGCCGCCGAAATGGGTGAGGTTGCCACTGGCAGCGTACACTACCATTCTTTGTTCCTGATCGGAATCATGCTCTTCCTAATCTCTCTGGTCATTAACTTGGCAGCTGCCAGTGTGGTATTTCGCCAGCGTAAACGCGCTGAACGGATTTTGTCCTAGCCACGGATAACACAGATTTCACTGATTGATAATGATTTCACCGATTGGGATGAGTTTGATGAAAAATTCCATTAGAAGTGAGGGGGAACAATGGAAGGAAAACGATATCCTGAGGCTTCACTTACTCACCAAATTATTGGTGCAGCAATGGAGGTGCACAGAATCCTTGGACCAGGCTTCCTCGAGAGTATTTACCAGGCTGCATTGGAGTTTGAGCTTCAAGCGCGTGGTTTACACGCAGATAGCCAGCGTACTTTGAATGTAAAGTATAAAGACAGGATCATCGGAAGATTTAAAGCAGACTTGGTGGTTGAGGAGAAAGTAATCGTTGAATTGAAAGCAACCTCGGACCTTTCCACAAGCTTCGAGGCCCAGCTACTTAATTATCTTCGGGCAACTGGCATCCGCGTTGGATTGCTCCTAAATTTCGGAGCAAAATCGCTCCAGATAAGGAGAAGGATCATCTAGCTAATGCTCAATATTATCAAATGCCACAATTTGCTGGTCGTGGATAATTATGGACAAATTGGATTAACTTGTATTTGTATTAATCTGTGAAATCTGATTAAGCGGACTACGGATAAACTAATGCTAGATCCGGAAATATAAGCAGATGAAATCTGTGAAATCTATGGTATCACGGTCTAAACGACAAAACTTCATCCAGCGTCTCGGCTTCGCTGGCATGACACTCGCAGCCATGGTGACCGTCACCCCCATCATATTAATCGTGATCCTCATCTTCTGGCAGGGAGCTCCAGCCATCTCATGGGAGTTCCTAAGCGGGTTCCCACGGGAGGGGATGCGGGCGGGTGGGATCCTACCAGCGATCGTTGGCACCTTCTGGCTGACACTAGGCACCGGCGTGATCGCCGTTCCACTCGGAATCGGCGCCGCTATTTACTTGGCTGAGTATTCCCCGGATAGCCCGTGGACGCGTATTATTCGAATCGCCATCATCAATCTTGCCGGCATACCATCTGTTGTTTATGGATTATTTGGTCTAGGGTTGTTCGTGCTATTCATGCGGTTCGGAACCAGCATCCTTGCTGGCTCTTTGACCCTAGCCATCATGACCCTGCCGGTAATCATCAGCACTACAGAGGAAGCTCTTCGAGCGGTTCCTAACAGCTTTCGCGTGGTAAGCGTCTCATTAGGCGGCACCCAATGGCAAACGATCAGACGGATCGTATTACCTCAAGCACTGCCCGGCATCCTCACCGGAGTGATCCTTGGGCTTGAGCGCGCAGCTGGCGAGACCGCGCCCATCCTATTCACCGTGGCTGCCTTCTTCCTACCTCAGCTGCCATCATCGGTCTTTGATGGCACCATGGCTCTCCCCTACCACCTGTTTGTCATTTCAACCCAGGTGCCAGGTATGCCGCTCCGAATTCAATACGGGACAGCTGTCGTCCTGTTGACATTCGTGCTCGGCATGAACATTATCGCCACAATACTCCGCTCCCGCGCTCGGGCTAGGAGGCAATGGTGAGCAGGGGAACCACTAGTCATAATATACCTACCCAAGAAGGGGTTGAGAATAAGATCATCATCGAGAACCTGAGTGTCGCCTATTCGGACGGTACCGAGTCTTTGCGGAAGGTAAGTCTAGCCATCCCAGATCACGCGATTACCGTCCTTTTCGGTCCGGCGGGTGGTGGTAAATCAACGTTATTACGCACAATCAACCGCCTGAATGATTTGGCTGATGTAGTCCATCTCTCCGGTCACATTTGGTTGGATGGTAAAGACCTCCTCGATCCTCATATCGACGTGATTGCCTTACGGCGACAGATCGGTATGGTTTTTGCGCGACCGGTTGTGCTTCCCATGACCATCCACCAGAATTTGACCTACGGAATGGAATTAGCCGGTATACGATCTCGCGACCATATGGAAAAGGCTATCGAACGCAGCTTGCAGGCGGCTGCACTTTGGGATGAGGTGCGCGATCGCCTGAATGAACCCGCGGTAGCCCTCTCCGGAGGTCAACAGCAACGGTTATGCCTCGCCCGGGTGCTGGCGCTCGAACCAGAGGTCATCCTGCTCGACGAACCCACCTCCGGTCTAGATCCAATCTCAACTGGCAAAGTAGAAGCCTCGCTGCAAGAATTAAAACAGCATTACACTATCATCCTTGTGCCCCATTCCATCCAGCAAGCAGCCCGCACCGCTGATTACGCCGCATTCATCCTCGATGGCCAACTTATCGAATACACGCACGGGAAGAAAATATTCACCAACCCTCAGGACCAAAAGACCGAAGACTACGTCGAGGGTCGATTTGGATAGAGATCTGGAAATAGATATTGACTAGGCCATAACCCCACAAGAGAAGAACGATGCAACTGGCCGGTCTTGACGCCAACCCTCAATCAGCATACACTCAAGGTAACAGGCGCCCCCGTCGTCTTGTGGGTTTCCCTCGAGCCGACGGGGACATCTATTTCCGACCGCTATTCCTCACACTTCTTACACTTCTGTTGTTAATCTCCGCGTGCAACGACGCCCAAGAATCGCTTCAACCAACCTTCGATCCGACATCGATGGCGGTGTTACCGAGCGCGACGACAGAGTCCAGCCTAACCCCGACTCCAACGTCTATCCCCTCAGCAACCCCAAACCCGCTCCACCCTCCAAGCCCAACCCGACCGGCTTGTCTTGACCAACCAGGCACCATCGTCACCGGAGAGTTGGAGGATCCCTCGCTTCCTCAAAACTTATCCTTCCGGGTGTACCTGCCACCTTGTTACACCGAAGATCTGAATTTACGTTATCCCACTCTCTACTTGCTGCACGGCTTACAGGCCAGCGATCGCCAATGGGACGAGTTAGGTGTAGATGAGCAAGCCGATGCGCTCATCACCAGCGGGGGAACCTCGCCTTTCTTGATTGTCATGCCATGGCAGAAGACTGGAGTGGAGATTGAGACGACGATTGTAGACATTCTCGTCCCCTACATCGACCAAATCTACCGCACCCTTCGCCAACCAGCCCGGCGAGCCATCGGGGGTCTATCCCGTGGCGGTGGTTGGGCGTTGAGAATCGGGTTACGGCATCCGGACCTTTTCGGCACAATCGGCCTCCATAGTCCGGCGATCTTTTTCAGCAACCCTTACATAGCTTTGTGGGTTAAGGACGTACCAGAGGAAGCCATGCCCAGGTTGTGGATCGACATCGGCAACAAAGACTCTCTACACGAGTCTACACTGGCGTTAATTGCATTGCTCGAAGACCTCGGTGTGCCTTACACGTCACTGATGCCTATAGGCGACCACACCTCCGAATATTGGTCCTCTCACATCGAAGATTACCTTCTCTGGTACACCTCGGGATGGTAAGTTTAATATCATATTAGCGCTCTAGATGTAGTTACAATCCACATAATCGAGAATGAGCAATACTTAGAAAAACCTCGCCCGGAGATATCAGATACCTCCGGGCGAAGTTATTAGAGGAGAATTATGATAATAATAGACCACATTTATAAATGGAGCATAAATGCTACCTTAGCATTTGATTAGAATATGTCCCTTACGCTTACGCCAGTGATTCCAGGATATCCTGCTCTCGGATCGGTCCCTGTCTGAGAATCCGGGGTACAGATTGCGTACAATCAACAACAGTCGAGGGTTTTCCTCCGGGTGTTACCCCTCCATCTAGAATCAATTCAATCCTACCATCTAATCCATCCAGAACCTGCGCGGCTGTACGAGATGTTAGGTGACCGGAGCGATTAGCTGAGGTCACCGCCAATGGTCCTGTAGCCGTGAGCAGCGCCTGAGCTAAGGCATGATCTGGCACCCGAACACCCACGGTCGGCGTGGGGCTGATCTCCTTCGGTAAGCTCGATCGGCGCCAGACGACCAAGGTCACTGGACCGGGCCAGAAGCGAGCTGCTAATCGATGTGCGATTGGTGATGTCCTTGATGATACGAGGGGCAACTCTGCGGCACTGGCAATTAGAACCGGGACTGGATTGTCACTGCTCCGTCCCTTGGCCTGGTAAAGACGGACGATAGCTTGCGGATTAAAAGCCATCGCCCCCAAGCCATAGACAGTGTCGGTAGGGAAAGCCACCAGTCCGCCATCTTTTAGAACTCTCAACGCCTGTAACAACTTATCCGGTTCGTCGGCGGGTAAAACCACGGTTTTCATCTCACCCCTATTCCATTCTATCGATCACTAATAAGCGATCCCGACCCGCTAGATCTTTGCGCACCTCGACATTAGATGTCGGTAGTACATCTTGCGATGCGGCCAACGCCGTATCACCCTGTCCGGTCCCGATCTCAAATAACGCCCGACCGTTCCTCTCCAACAGGTCGGGCAGCCAGGCCAGCAAACGACGGATGATCACCATACCATCGGCACCACCGTCGAGGGCCATGCATGGCTCACGGGTGGCAACTGCCAGTCCTTGCAAGACCTCTGTTGGAATGTAGGGAAGGTTAGCACAAATTAGATCGAAAGGGCCGGCTACTGGTTCAAGAAGATCCGCCTGAATCAATTGCACTCGCGAGGCGACAAAATGCTCTTGGGCATTAGATTGGGCGATTCGTAGCGCACTGAATGAAAGATCAGTCGCAGTAACCCAGATGTTAGGCACCTCGGCTGCCAATGTCACCGCGACGCCTCCACATCCCGTCCCGACATCAGCCACCATCTTCCGCTCAGGATATTGGATGAGGAATTGCATCGCACCTTCGATTAATAACTCGGTCTCGGGTCTAGGTATTAGAACATCGGGAGTGAGCCAAAAGCGCCGCCCGTAAAACTCCCACCAACCAAGAACATACGGCAGAGCTTCACCATTTTGGCAACGAGATACCATGTTGACGAAAGTCTGGGTCTGAGCCTTATTTAGTTTTGCCTCGGTGTGGGCTAGGACCCAAGCTCGCGTGCAACCAAGGACCTCGCTCAGTAATAATTGCGTGTCGAGGTTTGGCGTGTCGCTGAGAGGTATTAGGGCACGGCGGCCCAACTCCAGCGCCGCGCCGACTGTCGATGGATGGCTCAAAGATTAATCTTGAACAGCTTGCAGGCGTTCAGCCTCCTCCCGCGTGGCTAATTCTTCAATAAAGATGTCGAGATCACCATCTAATATTGCGAGTAAGTTATGTGAAGAGAGACCAAGACGGTGATCGGTTACCCGGGATTGAGGGTAGTTATAAGTACGAATTTTTTCCGCACGTCCACCGGTGCCCACCTGAGCCCGCCGGTCAGCGTCCTCCTTCTCTTGCTTTTCCTGGATTACAATCGCGTAGAGGCGTGCGCGCAGAATGCTCATCGCTCGTAACCGATTTTGCAACTGTGAGCGCTCATCCTGGCATTGTGCGACGATCCCCGTAGGAATATGTGTCAGTCGAACGGCGGTGGCGTTCTTTTGGACGCTCTGTCCACCGGCGCCGGCTGAACCGAAAACATCCATCCGGACATCTCTATCAGGGATTTTAATCTCCACCTCATCGGCCTCAGCCAGGACAGCAACGGTTGCAGTAGAGGTATGGATGCGTCCTTGTGATTCGGTCACCGGAACACGCTGTACCCGGTGTACGCCAGACTCGTGCTTCAGACGAGAAAAAGTGCCCTTGCCCTTGACTAAGAAGATGACCTCCCGGAAACCACCAACGCCAGTCTCGTTTTGCGAGAGGATCTCCATGCTCCACTTTCTTCCCTCTGCATAGCGGCTGTACATACGGAAAAGATCCGCGGCGAAAAGTGTCGCCTCATCACCCCCGGTTCCGGCTCGAATTTCCATAATTACATTGCGTTCGTCGCGGGGATCGCGTGGCAGGAGCAAGTGCTTCAATTGATCTTGAAGTTTCTCAATCTGCAACTTAAGTTCTACCACCTCCGCCTCAGCCAGTTCCCGTATCTCTGTGTCGTCGCTTTCGCCGAGCATCACAGCCTGCTCGAGTTGTTCGTTAAGGGTGCGATACTCCCGATAAACGCTCACGATCGGTTCGATGTTCGAACGTTCACGAGCCAACACTGCAGCACGCTGGTAATCCTCACCAACCTGCATCAGCTCGGCTTCCAGATCTTCAAACCGCTGCTCAATTCCAGCTAATTTCTCTAACATCGAATTCACACAATAAACTCCCACGGCGGGAGTGGGAGAGCTTTTATCATTATACCATGGGGCCAATTATGTGCTGCCCCGAGTACCATCGAATGTCCATTAGGCCAACACTGTTTAACTATATCATCCTTTATACTGACCTCCCCTCGACGGAGCCGGTGGTCCCAAGCCCTTCAGCTCCACTGAAGAACTCGAGCGAAGCAGAGGTGATCAGGACATGCTCGGTTGAGGGGTTCGGAGCAAGCAGAATAAGTTTGAGTCACTCCTTACATAAATTAAAGGGAGGGTTCCGAGAGCGAGGAAATCTCATGGGAACCCATTCATCTACTTTGGCGTCTACATATTAGAACAAGCCTTTGTATTTAGGAGGAAACCATGCACCGCCTGAAGTCAATAGCTCTCGTCGTGCTCTTGCTTACAGTTACCCTACCATTGGCAACCCCTGCCTACGCCGATGGGATCATCATCCCTGAGCCCCCAATTTGCATCCCCGGACCTTGCCCGGGACCGACTCCGATCTCCCAATTGGCAATCAAATATCACCGGGTCCATGTAACCATCGAAGACCAGGTGGCAATCACCCACGTCGATCAGGTCTTCCGAAATGACAACGACTGGGAAATTGAGGGGACATATATCTTTCCTCTTCCTCCTGGTGCTGCCGTCACCCAATTCACTTTATGGATGGACGGAGAACCGGTGGAAGGAAAAGTCCTCACCCGCGAGGAGGCTCGCCAGACGTACCAAGAGATCGTGCGTGCCATGCGCGATCCAGCTCTGCTCGAATACGCAGACCGGGATGCGGTGCAAGCCTCAATATACCCCATCCCTCCAGGCGGTGAGCGCCAGATCGAACTCGAGTACACTCAAGTGTTGGAAGCTGACAATGGGCTGATTCACTACAGCTACCCACTCAACACTGAAAAATTCTCAACCCAACCTCTTGAGGACGTCAGTGTCTCTGTCGAAGTACGCTCTCCTCACCCCGTTCGAGCTATCTACTCGCCATCACATACGGTTGCCATCAATCGGGATGGAGACTTCCACTTCACAGTAGGTTATGAAGACACATATGTCACGCCTGATAAAGACTTCGAACTGTTTTATTCCATTGCTGACTCCGACATCGGCCTTAACTTGATCACCTTCCGGAACCCTGAATCCAACGACGGCGACGGCTTCTTCCTATTGCTGGTCGCCCCCAGCGTCGAGGTCGATCCCAACCGCACGATCGCTAAAGATTTGTTGATCGTGATCGACAAATCTGGCAGTATGGACGGTGAGAAATTCCGTCAAGCTCAACAGGCGCTGCATTACGTGCTCGACCATCTAAACGCTCAGGATCGTTTCAACATCATATCCTTCAGCACCGGCATCCGCTCGTATGCTAGCGGGCTTCGGCCCGCCGAGGAAGCCTGGCAAGCGAAAGATTGGGTCGACTCGCTCTCCGCGGCAGGTTCCACCGACATCAACCTCGCGCTATTGGAAGCCGTTGCTCAAGCCGATGACCAACGACCGACGATCATTATTTTCCTCACCGACGGTCTGCCGACTGAAGGTGTCACCGACACGCAGGCAATTCTGGAGAATGTCAAACAGGCAGCTCCAAGCAACGTCCGGCTGTTTGCCTTCGGTGTAGGCTACGATGTAGACACCTTCCTGCTCGACACCCTAGCTAAGGACAATCATGGTGACACCACCTATGTCACACCCGAACAAGCCATTGATGAGTCTGTTTCCGGCTTCTATGCCAAAGTGAGTACGCCAGTGCTGGTTGACATAGAGCTTGACTTCGGCGACGTCGTGACTTATGACCTGTATCCTGATCCACTCCCAGATCTCTTTGCCGGAAGCCAACTGGTGCTGGTGGGACGCTATCGATCACCTGGTTCAGGGACAATACGACTTACCGGGCAAGTGGATGGCAAGACTCAGAACTTCGACTATCCATACCAGTACTTCCGAAGTTCAGGCGGTCCAGATTTCCTGCCACGACTTTGGGCCACACGCAAGATAGGCGCCTTGCTCAATCAGGTTCGGCTCCAGGGTCCAGAGGAGGAACTGGTCGATCAGATCGTGAAGTTGAGTATCCGCTACGGCATCGTCACGCCCTATACTTCCTACCTGGTGACTGAACCGATGGCATTGGGGAGGGAGGCACAAGAGGGGATCGCCAACGACGCCTATGAAAAAATGCTGACCACGCCGACGATGGTCTCCGGGCAGGCAGCCGTAGAACGGGCAGCAGCTGAGTCGTTCTTCAGCGAAGCGGAGGTACCTTTGGCGCTATCAGGCGCAGC
>JAUVOZ010000044.1 GCA_030598885.1 Anaerolineae bacterium
AGGTGGTCGAAAAGAATACTGTTGTGTACAACTCAACCGGGAGACTGAAGCGTGTGCTATTGGGTAAACCGACCTATCATCGAAATATCCCCATAAGTGACGTTGCGCGCGATCTTGATGATAGCGGAATTCAGCGAGATTTTGGGATAAAAGGAAAACAACACAAGGAACTTGAGGATGTGTTCAATCAGCTTGGCATTGAAATCAATTGGGTGCAGTTAGACCCTGAACAAATGCCTTGGCAAATGTTTACCCGGGACTTTGGCGTCAATACCCCACATGGCGTTTTGATCGGTCGGTTCCGCTATCTCGAACGAAAAGGTGAGGAGATTGCTAGCCAGCGAACCTTGGAAGAACTAGGGGAACGCGTTTTGCCCGAGCAAATCGCAAGAGGCGCCATGGAGGGCGGCGACTGCTTCTGGCTCGACGAGAACACGCTGGTCATTGGGAACGGCAATCGCAGCACGTACTCCGGTTTTGAAAATGCCAGAGAGATCCTGACCGAGTATGATAAAAATGTATATGTAATTGAGTTCCTCTCAAAGTGGAATCACCTTGATAATAACTTTGCACCCCTTGCAGATAAATTAGCTCTTGTCAATGAAGATGCTCTCCCTGGCTACTTCTTCGGCATTCTAGATGCCCTAGGGTGGGAATTAGTCAGAGTACCAGGTGAATACGCCCGGACAAGCGAGATCAACGTGCTTGCTCTTGGGGATGATCGCGTCCTTTCCTTCCAAGGCAACCGTCTCAATGAGAGATTAAAAGCAATGGGACTAGTGGTGTTTGATCCAGAATACAGCTGCTTCGTCGAGCATGGAGGCGGGATTCATTGCTCCACATTTGAATTGGAGCGGGAACCATAAGCAAACACAATTCTGTGTGGGAAATGGTATTGGGATTGGGGCACATAAAATGTCATGCTAGCTAGGAGCGAGGACATGATAAAAAAACTTGGGCACTTGACAGAAGCAACCATTAGCATTCTCGCGGAGGACTCGATTGCCTTCGACACGCCCTTCATGGGTCGATTTGGCTTATCGGTGCTGTTAGAGCTGAAAGCCGAAACCTGTGAGAAGCACATCCTTTACGATACGAATTCAGCTGCCGCGCCGATCCTCCACAATCTCAAGATAATTGGTAAGTCCTTGGATATGGTCACTGCGATTTTTCTTTCCCATTGTCACTATGACCACACTGATGGACTGACCGGGATCTTGGAAGCTATCGATCAGCCCATCCCGGTTATTGCGCATCCAGAGATCTTCCGCCCATGCTTTGAGATCAATCCAGATGGAATCCGTCATATCGGGATTGTGGGTCAAAGCCGTGAAGACCTAGAGCAGAAAGGAGCCATCTTCACCCTGACCCCAAACCCGCTTAATTTAATGACTGGGGTGACCACTTCGGGGGAGATCGAAAGGGTGACTTCTTTCGAGGTGCTAGAAGACCTATACACGATTATGGATGGCACAGTGACACAGGACCATGAAAGGGATGACTCGGCTGTTATTCTTAACTTCGAAGAAGGCCTGGTCATCGTCACTGGATGCTGCCATGCTGGTATCGTCAATACGATGATGCATGCGAAGAAGATCACCGGGGTGGACAAGATCTACGCTGTTGTTGGTGGCCTTCATTTCATAGATGCAAGCGAGGAAAAGATAGAGAAATCGGTTGAAGCGCTTCGTGAAGTGGATTGGGTTTTTGCCGGTCATTGTACTGGGTTTGAAGGACTACAAAGGATTGCCGGAGTGCTGGGAGACCGATTCGCCCCTATTCACACTGGTTCGATAATCCACTTTCCTGTGGAAGATCCCTCAAACCCGGTCACAACAATTCCGACGATGGTCAGGGATCTCCACCGATCATATCGTGAGTGATATCAGCGCGGAGAACAGACTCGTCATTATCACGCGTTCCAGTGACCCCGGCGTTCTACAAGTTATTGAGCAGGCGCTTCCCCCTCGCTGCTTACCAAATGCTGCATCGCTTCGCTAATGCCAAGAGTGGTGAGCGGGTTGAATTTCATTTGGCAGTGAGTGGCATCGGGACATCCCAACTCAAACTTAAAAGGCTGGCAGAACTGGTGGGGTATGGATCGGTGTTCAGACGGAAGTATGAAATCGTGCCAGACTTGATTGAGATGAATAAATTCGCCTGGAAGGACTTGATAACGCTTATTGAGATGTAACGAGATGGGTTAGAATTCATCATAGACATCACTCAGCAGATGAGGCCAATTGAACCTGATATATCACCCCCGATCATTTAAGAAAGACTTGACCAATCCTTAAGGAGGATAAGAATAATGTCAACCAAGAAGGTGGCAGTGGTAGCTGTAGGTGGAAACTCGCTTATTAAAGACAAGGCTCGAAGGACAATTCCCGACCAATATTCCGCGGCTTCCGAGTCGATGAACCATTTTGCCGACATGGTTGAAGCCGGATGGGATGTGGTCATTACTCATGGCAACGGTCCGCAGGTTGGCTTCATACTCAGGAGGTCAGAGCTATCTTTGCATGAGTTGCACCCAGTACCGCTTGACTACTGTGGAGCTGACACGCAGGGTGCTATTGGCTATATGTTCCAGCAGGCGTTGTACAATGAGTTCCGTCAGCGAGGCGTCGACAAACAAGCAGCCACTGTGGTCACCCAGGTGTTAGTGGACAGCAAAGATCCGGCATTTGAGAATCCAACCAAACCGATCGGTTCTTTCATGGAGCAAGACACGGCCATAAACCACCGCAACCAAGATGGCTGGGCCGTGGTGGAAGATGCCGGCAGGGGTTGGCGAAGGGTGGTCCCTTCGCCATTACCGGTGAAAATAATCCAGGGGGAAGCAATCCAGACGTTGATCCAGGCCGGATTTGTAGTCATCGGCGTCGGTGGGGGTGGGATACCGGTGGTCGAAGATGAGAATGGTGATCTAATCGGCGTGGAAGCGGTGATCGACAAGGACTTCGCCTCCTCCCTGTTGGCGGCAACAATCCGAGCGGACCTGTTCCTGATCTCGACGGCGATCGAAAAGGTGGCTCTCGATTTCAACAAGCCGGATCAACGCTGGTTGGATCAGGTTACAATTGCAGAGGCTAGGCAATACCTTGACCAGGGGCATTTCGCCAAGGGGAGCATGGAGCCCAAGGTGCAGGCGATTATTGGTTATCTTGAGAACGGGGGTCAAGAGGCAATTGTGACTAACCCGGAAAATATTGGTCGGGCACTGGCAGGTGAAACTGGTACCCGCTTCATTCCATAAGCCTGGAAGTGATAAGGAAGGACATTGAAAGAATATCAAACTCGGGTCGGATGGTTCTGTCAACAGAATTTCTAATAGGAGAATAGGACATGTCGAAGGCAGAACAAAAAATCAATGATCTAGTCCGGCACACTTACGGGACTTGGAGGAGGCAAGAACTTTGGAAAAGTCCGCTACTCATTACAGACGCTGAAGGGGTCTATATATATGATGATGGCGGCAAACGTTATATCGATTTCTCGTCCCAATTGATGTGTTCCAATCTCGGTCATAAGAATAAAGTAGTTATTGAGGCCATTGTCAAACAAGCGGAACGGCTTCCTTATGTTGCGCCTGGCTTCACATCTGAAGCGTCCATCGCTGCCGTTAAAGCCCTGCGGTCTGTCTTGCCGGAGAATCTACAGAAGTTCTTCTTTTCAACATCTGGCACAGAAGCGAATGAAGCGGCGTTGAAGATTGTCAGACAGTACAAGGCGCCCAGCTACAAAATCCTCTCGCGCTACCGCTCGTACCATGGTGCGACACCGGGGAGTATAACCTTCACTGGCGACCCCAGGCGGATTATTGCCGAGAGGGCTCGGTGCACAGTAGATGGTATTCGGTTTGCTCCAGATGCTTATTGCTACCGATGTCCGTTTAATCTCCAATACCCGGAATGCGGTATCCAATGCGCTCATTATGTGGATTATATGATCCAGGAAGAGGGGAATGTCGCTGGCTTCATCCTTGAGCCTGTAGTTGGAACGAATGGTAGGATTGTGCCACCCCCTGAGTATTTTCCTTTGATCAGGGAGATTTGTGACCGCAATAACATACTTCTCATAGTTGATGAGGTAATGTCTGGTTGGTTTCGAACTGGAAAAGCGTTTGCGGTTGAGCATTGGAATGTGACCCCAGACATTTTAACCACCGCCAAAGGGTGCACCGCCGCATACACCCCTGCGGGTGTTACAGTGACCACCCGGGAGATAGCAGATTTCTTTGAGCAAGAGCCATTCGATCATGGGCACACCTACGCCTATCATCCTCTGGTGCTCTCGGCAATACCTGCAGCAGTAGGAGAGTATAAGCGTCTTATGAAGACCGGTCTTCCCCAGCGGGTTAGCAAGCATCTCAAACAGAGGCTCGACGAACTTGGCGACCGTCATCAAAGCATTGGCGATATTCGGGGAATGGGGCACTTCTGGGCACTTGAGTTGGTGAAAAATCGAAAAACCAAGGAACCCTTCAATGTAAAAATGGATAAATTCAGCAGGAAAACCATGATGACCAGTAAGGTAGCTAGGGATGCCTTTGACCAGGGTGTATATATCCTATCTTGGTACGACACCTTGATTATTGCTCCTCCGCTGATCATCACCCAAGACGAAGTGGATGAGGCTATTGATATCATTGACAAATCGCTGCTAATTGCAGATCGAGAGGCGGTAAGCACCGATATCCCAGTATCGAAGACCAGCGAATTCGTAAGCATATAATCCAGAGCATTAGGAGAGAGATCATGGTGATCAAGAATTTAAAGAATTACATTGACGGTGAGTGGGTGGAATCCCAATCCAAAGAATTACTGGAAGTACGGAATCCGGCCACTGATGAGGTCATCGCCCATGTGCCACTCTCGACCGTTGAAGAGGTGGGAGAGACTGCCCGAGCGGCGCAAGAGGCATTTCAAGACTGGCGTGAGACAACCCCTTACGCTCGAGCTCGTTACATGTTTCGTTTAAAGAATCTGATGGAAGAACGATTTGAAGATCTAGCGCAGATTATCGTGCGTGAGCACGGTAAGATCCTCGACGAGGCACGAGGGGAGGTACGACGAGGTATTGAAAACGTCGAGGTGGCTGCAGGTGTTCCATCATTAATGATGGGTTACAACATGGAGGATGTGTCGCAGGGGATTGATGAGGATTGTGTCTACCAGCCGGTAGGTGTCTTCTGCTGTGTGACGCCCTTCAACTTCCCCAACATGGTACCGCTCTGGTTCTTACCCTACGCAGTAGCTTGTGGCAACACTTATATCGTGAAGCCGTCCGAGCTGTGCCCCATGAGCCAGAATATCCTCTTCGAACTGTTTGATGAGGCGGATTTCCCACCTGGAGTAGTCAACTTGGTGCACGGGGATAAGCGGGCGGTTGATGCGCTATTGGATCATCCTGATGTGAGGGGGTTCTCTTTTGTTGGCTCCACACCGGTTGGTAAATATATCTATACCAGGGCAGCCGCAAATGGCAAGCGGGCTCAATGCCAGACAGGAGCAAAGAACTGTTTGGTGGTCATGCCCGACGCAGTGTTGGATAAAACCGTGCCTTCGATTATGAGCTCCGCGTTCGGGACAGCAGGGCAACGTTGTTTGGCAGGGGCACTTGTAATCGCGGTGGGCGATGTTTATGAGTCGTTGAAGGATAAGCTCCTTGAGTCGGCCGCTCGTATCAAGGTCGGCGATGGGCTGGATGAGGCGGTGCAGATGGGACCAGTCGTCTCTCAGAAGTCGCTGGACCGCATCCTGGGATATGTGGAGAAGGGGATCGAAGAGGGAGCAACGCTGCTCTTGGACGGCCGTGATATCCAAGTGGAAGGGTATCCAAACGGTTACTTCATCGGACCGACGATCTTCACCGATGTGACGTCGGATATGGTCATTGCTCGAGAGGAGATTTTTGGTCCTGTGCTAGGGGTAATTCGCGTGGACGACTTCGATGAAGCGTTGAATGTGATCCACGATTCACCCTATGGAAATGCAGCTTCGCTCTTCACCAGCAGTGGGAAATGGGCTCGCGAATTTAAATATCGTGTGCAAGCAGGGAACCTCGGCATCAATATCGGTATCGCGGCTCCGATTGCATCGTTCCCGTTTAGCGGGATGAAAGACTCGTTCTTCGGGGACTTACACGGGCAGGGGCGTGATGCAATAGAATTCTTCACCGACCGTAAGGTGGTCATCAGTCGCTGGTTCTAACACCGGGGGTGATAGGTTTATAGGAGGAGTTACAATGGACTTGGCCACCTTCGGAGCCATCATGAGCTTTGGGTTGGAACTTGAGCAACAGGCAGCCGCCTTCTATGAGATTGCCGCCCGTGGTGCGCTGGAGGAGTCTTTTGCCAACTTAGCCAAGAGCGCACACAAGCGCGCGGTGCGGATGGAACGTACACGTAGAGAGGGCATCGCTGAGATGATCCTGGAACCGATAACAGGGATGGATGGAGATGACTATCACCTGGAGTTGATGCCAGATGCGGATGAAGCCGAATTGCTGCGACAAGCGATCGCTTTGGAAGAAACTACGCGCCGCTTCTATATCGATGCAGCGGGGAAGATACCGGTAAGAGAAGTTGTGCGTACTTGCATACGTATGGCGAAGCAAAGTGAAAAACGAAGGGCTGAATTGGAGAAACTACAATCCTGAGGATTTCCCCTGCTCCATTAAATCTATGAGCACTTTTGGCTGGGGGGTGTTGAGCAAGCTACGATATCTTGATGCACAATATCCCAAAGTTCGATCCGTTTAACTATTGATCAAAGAGGTTGCTTACTCGCGGTATAACTCTTCAGGCAGCTCGTACCAATGCCCGCTCTCCATTGTGAGCCCGGGGCTTCCATTTCAATGTCATCGGCATACCTTCAACCCGAATTCCCTCCCACACTCTTTCGTCACCAACAGAGCGTTTGCATAAACTATGGGAAGGGAGGAAGCTCAAACGGTGATATAACAGATAGGAATCGGTGCAGCGAGTGTTTTCGGGGAAGAATTCAGCGCGATAATAAAACCGGATTAACGATGTAGTGCGTTATTAAGGAGGTAAACTAATGTCTCGAATCATTCGTGGAGCATTGCTCCAGGCAACCTACACGGGCGATCATGAATCTATGATCCAAAAACACGAAAAATACGCCCGTGAAGCAGCTGAGCAAAAGGCTCAGATTATGTGCTTTCAGGAACTATTCAATGGTCCTTATTTCTGCCAGGAGCAAAATATCAAGTGGTACAGTTTGGCCGAACCGATTCCCGGTGGTCCTACCATGAAACGCATGCAGGAATTGGCCCAAGAGACCGAGATGGTCCTGATTGTTCCAATGTACGAAGAAGAGACCACGGGCATTTACTATAACACCGCCGCAGTCATTGATGCCGATGGCACCTATCTGGGCAAATATCGCAAGATCCACATTCCCCATTTAGGTGGTTTCTGGGAGAAGTTTTACTTCCGCCCAGGCAACCTTGGTTATCCGGTGTTCAATACGGCCGTCGGCAAGGTGGGTGTATATATATGCTACGACCGGCACTTCCCGGAAGGGGCACGTATGCTGGGTCTCAATGGCGCTGAGATCGTTTTCATCCCCGCGGCCACCTCGCGCGGCCTGTCACAGCACTTATGGCGCATCGAACAGACCGGCCATGCCATCGCCAACGGTTACTTCGTGGGCACTATCAACCGGGTGGGCATTGAACAGGAGCTTGGCTCCAACGATTACTACGGCCAGAGTTACTTCTGTACCCCACGAGGCGAATTCGTGGGTGAAGTGGGCGACGCTCATAAAGAAGAACTCATTGTGCGAGACCTGGATCTAGGATTAGTCCGCGAGGTGCGCGATCTGTGGCAGTTCTATCGCGACCGCAGACCGGACACCTACAATGACATCGCGGTACCGTAGGAAACACCCCAGGAGGATCCTCTGATCCGGATATCCTGTGTGCCATTTCCCATTCTAGGGAGGAACCAATGGCTGACTTGAGTATCGATTTTGTGGGGATGCACTTCCCTAATCCCTTTATGTTGGCTTCAGCGCCGCCGACGCGGACAGCAGAGATGATCAAACGGGCGTTTGACGCCGGATGGGGCGGCGCGGTGACCAAGAGCATCGCCCTCGATCCGGCCGAAGATCTCCAACCCCGACTCCAGCCGTTGCGCCACCGCAAGCGTAATATCGGCATGGAGAATGTAGAGTTGACCACTCAACTGACTGTCGAGGATTGGCAACGGGAGATAGCTGACGTTAAAGCCGTTTACCCCGACCGACCACTTTGGGCTAGTATCATGGATGCGCCAGTAGAGGAGAACTGGCAATGCCTGGCCGAGGCCATGCAAGAAGCCGGTGCTGACGCGCTGGAGCTTAACGTGTCATGCCCGCATGGTATGCCCTCCAAAGGGATGGGCGCTTTCATCGGTCAGAACGCCGAACTGACTGGCCAGGTTGTATCCTGGGTAAAGAAGGTGTCCAAGGTGCCGGTAGTGGTCAAACTGACACCCAACGTGACCGACATTTCCTTTGTAGCTCAGGCTGCTAAAGATAACGGGGCGGATGCTTTATGCACGATCAACACTGTATTGGGTCTAATCGGCGTTGATCTGGACACGCTGACACCGGTGCCTTCAGTTGGTGGTGTATCCACCTATGGTGGTTATTCAGGTCCCGGCATCAAACCCATCGCCTTGCGCTGTGTTGCCCAAATCGCTAAAGCCACCGGGTTGCCAGTCTCAGGTCTTGGTGGACTGAGCACGTGGCAAGATGTAGTTGAGATCATGGCCGTCGGCGCTAGCACGGTGCAAGTTTGCACCGCGGTAATGTGGAAAGGATATAACATCATCGAAAAGCTGTTACCGGGATTGGAAAATTACGTGGACAGCAAAGGTTTCACCCATTTGAACCCGATCATCGGCGCGGCTCTGCCTAAAATCGTAGAATTCCCACAGATGCCGCTGGCACCTCGCGCCAGGGCAAGTGTAGATGATACGTGCAACGGCTGTCTGCTGTGCGTTACTGCCTGTTCGGATGGCGGCTTCCAGGCCATCACTGGCCTTAAAGGCGAGATAGTGACCATTGACGGCGACAAGTGTGATGGCTGTGGCTTATGTGCTATGGTCTGTCCTTTGGACAGTATCACCATGGTGCCTCGATAGCCACAACCCAGGAAATGTAATCCAGGAGTTTGAGACAATCGCTAAGCACACGTTGCTCGACGAGTGGCAACGGAAAAGAAGGAGGCTGTCATGGATCTGGTCATCAAGAATGGCACGATTGTCACTGCTGCCGAGAGTTATCAAGCTGACATCGGTGTGAATGGTGAGACCATCGCCCTAATCGGGCGTGATCTTTCTGGTGATGAGGTCATAGATGCTCAGGGTATGTTTGTAATGCCTGGTGGTATTGATCCCCATACTCACATGGAGTTGCCCTTCATGGGCAGCGTCTCGGCTGACGATTTCCGTACCGGAACCATCGCGGCTGCTTGTGGGGGCACCACCACCATCATTGATTTCGCCATTCAGGGTGAAGGGCAGACTCTGCGGGAAGCCCTGGACATCTGGCTGGAGAGAGCTGAAGGCAAGGCGTCCATTGACTACGGGATGCACGTGGCCATTGGGGCAATGGACGACGAACGCATGATAGAGATGGGGGACATGGTGGATATCGGGGTGCCAAGCTTCAAAGTATTCATGGCCTACAAGGGTCTCTTCATGGTAGATGACGAGACCCTGTTTCGCTCGTTGATCAGAGCCAAGGAGATCGGAGGAATGATCTCGGTCCACGCTGAGAACGGCGATGTACTTAATTACCTGATCAACAAGCACGTGGCCGAGGGTAAGAAGGAACCTATCTGGCACGCCCTGAGCCATCCACCCGAAGCAGAAGCGGAAGCGACCCACCGCGCGGTGGTGATGGCGGGAATGACTGGAGCGCCGCTTTATGTCGTCCACATGACCTGCGCTGGTGCTTTAGAGGCGCTCAAAGCAGGACGAGCTAAGGGATTTAAAGTCTACGGTGAGACTTGTCCTCAGTACCTCATGTTCTCAATGGAGAAGTACGAGGAACCCGACTTCGAGGGGGCTAAGTATGTCATGTCGCCTCCACTGCGGGAGAAGGGGAACCCGGAGGCGTTGTGGAAGGGGTTGGCCAGCGGTGATCTTCAGACGGTGGGTACTGACCACTGTCCCTTCAACTTTGTTGGGCAGAAGGACATGGGCAAAGACGACTTCTCCAAGATACCCAACGGTATGCCTGCTGTCGAGACCCGGCTACCTTTGATCTACCACTTCGGAGTTAATGAGGGTCGGTTCTCCATCAATCGTTTCGTGGAGCTAGTCGCTACTGGCCCCGCGCGGCTCTTTGGCTTGCTGCCCCGAAAGGGCACCATCGTCATAGGTGCCGACGCTGACTTGGTCATTTGGGACCCCGATAAGGAATTCCAATTGACTCGAGAGAACCTGCATATGAACGTGGACTACAGTCCATACGAAGACGTCACCGTCAAGGGCTACCCGGCTATGGTCCTGCTGCGGGGTAAGGTCATTGTCAATGATAACGAGTTCGTAGGTGAAGTAGGAGCCGGCCAGTTCCTGAAACGCAACCCGATCCATCTATAATTACCCATTAATCCGGATCAATGTAATGGGAACCCTCTATCATCAGAGGGTTCCCATGTGTGTGGTTTAAGGAATACTGAATACTATGCCAGCATGAAGTTTTGCAGGTACTTAAGTTCGCTGGCTATATACTCATCGTCAATCCCGAATCCCTTATTCTCTCAACATTGGCATCTTGATCCCATGTCGGCGGGCAGCTTCGATGGCTTCTTGGTAACCGGCGTCGGCATGGCGCACAATTCCTAATCCAGGGTCGGTGGTCAATACTCGTTCCAAACGGCGTGCGGCTTCGGGCGTGCCGTCGGCGACGATCACCTGTCCGGCGTGCTGACTGAATCCGATACCCACACCTCCTCCATGATGGAAGGAAACCCAGGTCGCTCCACCGACGGCGTTGAGCATGGCGTTTAGTAGCGGCCAGTCGCTGACGGCATCGGTGCCATCCAGCATCCCTTCAGTTTCTCTGTTGGGTGATGCCACCGAGCCGGCGTCCAGGTGGTCGCGGCCGATCACGATCGGCGCCTCCAGCTCGCCACTGGCGACCATCTGGTTGAATCTAAGTCCGGCTTGGGCACGTTCACCATATCCCAACCAACAGATACGGGCCGGCAACCCCTGGAAAGGGATTTTCTCACCCACTATCTTCAACCATCGATGCAGGTGTTCATCCTGGGGGAATAGCTCCATCACCGCCTGATCGGTGCGGTAGATGTCCTCTGGCTCGCCTGAGAGCGCCACCCAACGGAAGGGTCCCTTACCGTGGAAAAAAAGTGGACGTATATAAGCGGGAACAAATCCTGGGTAGGCAAAAGCCTGCTTAACGCCAGCGTCGTAAGCCCGCTGGCGCAAATTATTGCCATAATCAAACACCTCCGACCCTTCACGCTGGAAAGCCAGCATAGCCTCAACGTGACGAGCCATCGATTCCAGCGATCGACGGCCATATTCCTCATGGTCTGAAGTACGTAGTACTTCAGCTTCTTCCAGACTTAGGCCTTGGGGAATGTAGTCGAAAACGTCGTGGGCGGGGGTTTGGTCGGTAACGACATCCGGGGTCACCCCCCTCAGGACCAACTCGGGATATACCTCGGCCGCGTTGCCGATCAGGCCGATGGAACGCGGCTCCCGTTCCTCGAGGGCTTCCTCAACCAGAGTCATAGCCTCTTCCAATTCGTCGACCACCAGGTCGATGTAGCCAGCATCCAATCGTCGCTGGGCGCGCGCCGGGTCGACCTCGACGATCAATCCTATACCCTCATTCATCGTGATCGCTAGTGGTTGGGCGCCGCCCATACCGCCCAACCCGGCAGTCAGCACGAACTTACCCTTCAACGAGCTCCAGCCCCGTAGCCGGGCGAGCGAGCCGAGGGTCTCGTAGGTGCCCTGCAGGATCCCTTGAGTGCCGATATATATCCACGAGCCGGCCGTCATCTGGCCGTACATGATCAGACCTTTAGCGGCCAACTCGTCGAAGTGTTCCTGGGTGGCCCAGTGGGGCACAAGATTGGAATTGGCAATCAGAACACGCGGCGCGTCTGGATGGGTTTGGAAAATCGCCACCGGTTTGCCAGATTGG
>JAUVOZ010000139.1 GCA_030598885.1 Anaerolineae bacterium
CATTCCCGGGCAGTATAACCGACGGGTGACAATTGTATGAGAAAAGGGATACCGAGCAATTTTTTGAGAAAGAAGATGAAAATCTGCTCACATAGGTGTGGACATGGATGAGATCAGGAGGCCACGTTGACAAAGTCGTTGGAGATTACAATTCGTCACGATGTCGGACTACACGCACGCCCAGCGGCGATGTTCGTGAAAGTCGCTAATGGCTTTTTATCTCACATAACAGTGAAGAACATTAGCAATGAATCTGACTCGGTTGATGCCAAGAGTATCCTGGGGATCCTTTCCTCTGGAGTTCAGATGAATGATCGTATCCGAATCACAGCCGAGGGCGAGGATGAGGATGAAGCACTCGCCGCGCTTCGTGATCTGATTGAGGGTGATTTTATCCAACCCACTTAGCTGTGTGATACTGGTTTTTTATTCAACCGATATCAATGATCCTTGGATCGAAACTCAAGTAAATAAGATCGGAAGTACGAGCCACCGAGTCGCCTGATGCAGGACTGAGACCCTGAAGTACGAGCTTCAAACAAGATATAATGTTCCGGCTGTTATCGGGATATCGGGAGAAGCAACTATTATCGGCTGTGCAGTAGAGCATGATTGGAGGTTTGGATCAATGAGTGGAGAAATTCTCAAGCGCGAAATTAACGAGCAACCCGAGGTACTCAAGCGGATAGTTGAGCAAGAAAGTCATAATGTACAGGAACTGGCTCTAACTCTACAAGGCACCTTCACTTATGTGATGATAGCTGCCCGTGGCACATCGGATAATGCAGCCAGATATGCTAAGTATCTCCTCGGCGCCCACAATCAAATTCCGGTGGCGTTGGCAGCCCCATCCCTATTCACCCTTTATCGCAAGCCACCTTCGCTCGAGGGTGCGCTCGTGATGGGGATATCTCAGTCCGGCCGTTCACCTGATGTTGTTTCCGTGGTGGAAGAGGGTAAACGTCAGGGTCGTCCAACTGTAGCTATTACCAATGATCCCCAATCGCCTATGGCGCGCAATGCCGACTATGTCATTCAACTCCACACTGGTCCAGAAAAAGCCGTAGCTGCCACGAAGACCTACACCGCTTCGCTCACCGCACTCGCCCTTTTATCAGCTCATCTCGATGCCAACCAGGAAGCCCTTGCCCAACTGCAAAAACTGCCAGAAGCAATGCAACAGACAATTGATAAAATTTCCGGGCTACTGCCTCGGGTAGAAAGGTACCGTTATATGGACCATTGTTCGGTTATTGGAAGAGGTTTCAATTACTCCACCGCCTTCGAGATTTCGCTCAAGATTACCGAGCTCTCCCAAACGGTCGCCGAACCGTACTCTTCGGCCGATTTTCTTCACGGGCCAATCGCTATGCTATCCAAAGGATTCCCAATGATGGTAATCGCCACTCGTGGATCTGTAATCGATGACATGCGCGCGTTGATAGAGCGATTGGTGGAGCTTAACTCAGAGTTATTAATAATATCTGACGAGCCAGACCTGCTGGATGAGGCGCACCTGGCTTTTCCCCTTCCAACCGGCTTGCCTGAGTGGCTCTCGCCAATGGTCGCTGTAGTACCCGGCCAACTCTTCAGCCTAGCACTGGCGCAAGCACGAGGTTTGGACCCCGACCACCCGGAGGGGTTATCTAAGATTACTGAAACCTGGTAATACGCGCCGGAATTCGGGGATAGTCGCTTATGCTTTCATATTAGAAGGTGTGAAACAGGTATAAGGAGAAGTATGTCGCGATAACATCATCTTGAGTGCGATTAAGACGATCGTCCATTAGTCCTCTGATGTCTTTCTACTGTGCGGGTTCAACCTCTACTGATTCTCCGCCTCCAATATCAGTCTTTCGTTTGCCATCACCTCCAACACGCCGATCACTCCTGAGTTGTCCAAATCCTCCATCCCCATTTGAAGCATGGCCTCAAAGAGTTGCATAACAACTACAGTCGCTGGGAGAGGCATCCCATAAGCACGAGCGGTGTCGAGAACGATACCCAGGTCCTTATGCTGCATATAGGCTTTGAAACCCGGCTGGCGCTCACCCGCGAAGATGCGTTGTGGCTTGACATCTAGTGCCCAGCATTGGGCTGCTCCACCCTGGATAGCGTCAATCACCCTTCTTGGGTCGACGCCGGATTTCTGCGCTAGAAGGATCAACTCACCCATCGCCACCATCTGAGCGGCGACCATAATTTGATTGCAGGCTTTGGCCACCTGCCCTGCCCCACTCTCACCAACATAGGTTATCGTTTTACCCATAGCCTGGAAGATCGGTAAAATTGAATCAAAAGTATCTCGCGGCCCACCAACCATGATCGCCAGCGTTCCGGCTTTAGCTCCGACATCCCCACCCGAGACCGGCGCGTCCAGGGCTGAAACATCCACCTCCGCCAGCTTAGATGCAATGCTGCGCGCAGTCTCCGGCTTGATGGTGCTATTGTCGATGAAGATCATCCCCGGTCGACAGCCCTCAATCACCCCATTCGGTCCCAAGACCACCTGCTCCACATCCGGTGAGTCGGGTAGATTGGTGAAGACCACGTCGCTTACCTCGGCCACCGCGAGCGGTGAGTCCGCCGGTTGTGCCCCATCAGCGACTAATTCCTCCACTGGTGCCTGGCTGCGATTATGAACTGTGAGCGGGTATCCAGCTCTCATAATGTTGCGTGCAATTGGCTTCCCCATCAAGCCAAGTCCAATATAACCAATGCGCTTCTTCATTTAATCCTCCTTCTTGCGTGGATAATCATCTAATGAGTCTGCTGAAAAGACAATCACCAATGAAACAAGTCACTAATTAAAACGATTGAAATGTGTCTTATTGAGCAGTCGCCCAGGTGGGTATGCTGGCATCACTGCACATGAAAATAACCATACACTTAACCAGCAGATTAGATTACAGATCATCAACGCGTTTGCAGTCGTGCTGATATGGATAGAATCTATATCAGCAGATCTCCCTTGCAAGGAACGAACAGAGAATAAGACTCGAGGATCGACTAGTTATCACTGTCGATCACACCATACATCTGATCTGGGGTAAGAATATCCGGAAACCGATCTCGCAATTTCTGACGGGCTTCATAGCACAAATGACATGCATCAGCATAACCGTCGCTACGGGGCAAATCATAGCGACGGACAAGTTCCGCCGGTCCTCCCTCAAGCAATGGGCTTGTGATCGGATGCGTATCTGGATCATACAACTCGCAAATTTCCTTCAACGGCGTTTGAAAGACATTGCCGAGTGATATCCCTTGGCAGATATGCACATACCCGAGCGGATCTAAATGTACCCTCCCCGGTTCACGAAAGTTTTCGTGTGGGCACTCGGTATACTCCTGCCATGGTCGCTTTTCAGCCAGAGCGACAAGCTTCTCAGCCGCCCGCCCACGATACATGACCGAACTTTCTCCAGATGGGAGTTGACCTATCGCCGATACCGCGTCTGAAACCTCAGGTTGTGCCACGCTGATAACGCCGATGGGGATCTCTAGCTTTTCCGCCGCCTGGCGCGCATTCTGAGCCTTCCTGAATAACTCCTCGCTTCCGTGGTACAAATCACTGCTAATCGAAAGGTCCTGGACCAATCCTTCTAAGGTGCGAAGCCACACTAAGGCGTCGTCAACCTCAGTCGCCCAGTAGCTATTGGTGACGATCCCAACCTTGAAGCCATGGTCGACTGCTTCTTGAATCCCACGGAGCATAATAGCATAATAAAGAAAGGGTTCTCCACCCTCAAAGTAGATCGAATTAATCGTGCCAAGTTCCACAGCCTGCAACAGGATCTGGCGGATATTCTCCAGAGTCATCGTGCCCGTTTGCCACGGGCTACCCCAAACAAAGCAGTGATCACATTCATAGTTGCACTCGTAGGTTAGAAGCAGGTGCAATCCAGAAAGCTTCATGACAGTCCTCCTCGAATTATGCTTCTAAGGAAAGTTGTAACTAAATTCACCTTACACCTTACTTCCCTATTTCAACATTCGCCTGGCTACCTCCACCGCGCCCATCGCATTGCCCGCATAAGCGTCTGCGTTTATTTCATCCGCCCAAGCTTGAGATACCGGCGCGCCACCGACGATGACCTTGACTTGATCACGGATGCCCGCTTGAACCAAGCTTTCGATGACCTCCCGCTGCCCGATCATCGTCGTCGTTAATAAGGCTGAAAGGCCTAAAATATCGGCCCCGGTCTCCCTAACCTTAGCGACAAAATCTTCACTTGGAACATCGACTCCAAGATCGTGTACCTTAAACCCATTCGCCGATAACATCGTCCCGACCAGCGACTTCCCAATTTCATGAATATCCCCTTGGACGGTGCCAATAACCACCGTACCAACAGCCTCATGTACCTGCTTCCGGGCGCCTAACTCCGGTTCCAATAATTCCATCGCAGCCTGCATCCCTTTGGCGGCGGTGAGCAAATGTGGCAGGAAAAACTCCCCCTGAGCAAATTTCTCTCCCGCGATATTCATCCCTACAACCAATCCCTGGTTGATAATCTCCAATGGCTGCAAACCTGACTCCAACGCCTTCCGGGTCAGAGCGACGACTGATTCCGGCTCCCCCCCGACGATACCTTCGGTGATCATTACAAGTAAGTCTTCTGACATGATTCGTGCTCCCCTCCTCGATATATGAGTGTCATTCTTCCGGTAGCAGTGGCAGTTCGTCCATTCCAAACTTTTGAGCTGCTTCGGTGGTGATCCGGCGCAGTTCAGCAGCTAGTTTGTCTGAGACGAGACCTGGTTGGTAGTTTTTTAGAAGTTGATCCACACGATCGGAGGCGCGCTCAAAAGTGGTCTTGGCTCCCCTGCTTTTCCATCCATCCAGCGAGCCGCGGTCGATGACCTTTGAAGGGATATACAATTCCTCTTGAAACCATTTCCGAGTATGGGGATCAGTCAGGTAATCAGCCCGGTGACCCATCGATCGCATGAGCGTCAGAGCGATCGGTTCGTCACGCGCCTCAATACCAGCAATCAATCGCTTGGCCATGCCGATGATCTCGGCATCGATGACCAACTTTTCATGGCTCTGGCAACTCTCAAAGTTCATCATCCCAGCACCCGAGACCATGTTGACCCCAGCCAGAGCGGCTAACAGGGTCCCGCCAGCAGATTCTAATCCACATTGGGCATCGACAATCTTGGCATCGCTCATTCCCAGATATGCATGGGTGGGCATACCCAACACTTTTCCGACTTGAGTGTAAGCGCAGTCGATCATCCATGTCCCTACAGCTCCCATCGGAGTCGTCCCTTCACGCATGTCGAAGGCCGCTGGCGACCCACCCCAAACAATGGGGGCCCCTTCATGGGTTAATTGGCAAATGACCACTCCACTC
>JAUVOZ010000135.1 GCA_030598885.1 Anaerolineae bacterium
CCGGGCGATCTCGTCCGCCAGGACTACCCCCAGCTCACCGCTCCTGATCACACTGTCCCCAAATTGCAGCATGATCCAACGAATTAGGTTGATGATCGCTGAAGTGGTCATGGTCAGGCCAGCGGCGCTGAAGCCCAGCACGTACAGCCGCCGCACAGTGGCTGAGCCGCCCATCTCTGGAACAACCTTGGAATCCTCGGTCACGATTCGCTGGTGATAAAACCAGAGCACAGCTAACACGACCATGGCCAACAAGTGGTAGAAAATTGCATCGACCAATGGCAGTTGCCGGTATAAATATTCATCATAGGTACTGGTTCCCCCCAGCAAGCGGCGGATTAAGTTGAAAGCGTTTGCCACAATTGGCCCCAGGAACGCAGCCATCATGCCATACATGTATAATCGACGCAGGGTGGCCCCCCGTTCCTCTACTTCCTTCCCGCTTAGTCGCTGCCCCCACAGCCAATGGGCCAGGAAAACCGGTAGCCCGACGATGACTACCGCGATTTGAAAAGCAACTGCCAGCGGGTCAATTCCAATGATAAACAGATTGCGCAACAGAGAGATCATAGCCCAGGTCACAGCCTGCAGGCTGATGGTGCTTACGAGATAGATGTACCAACGACGAACTGTGAACATGATGACCTCCTAATGGCGAACTGGATAAACAGTTAGGCAAGGGGACCAATTGGCTTATTCACACTAATCATACTACTACATTTAATTGCACAGCTCCTCCCGCTCCCAACACCGGGAGAAATAATAATCCGCGTCCACGATCTTCCATTCGCCTTCTTCAAGCTGAAGCCCCATCTCAAAGAAAGAAATCGATTGGCCGGTGTCGAACAAATCGCCGCTACGGAAATGGGATTCACGCACCCTCACGGTTGCCAGACTGCGGGTGATTCTAGCTGACTCTACCGACAGGGTAGCGTCCTTGTTGAGGCGGAAACGCCAGGAATCATACTGTACGTGCTCAGCGAACTCTTCTGCCGATGCGGGGTAGCCGTCGAGGCTGGTCGAGAGATAGCTGTACGCCCGTTCATATTCTTCCTTTTGCAGGGCTACCAGATAATTATGAGCCACTCCCTCGGGGGTATCTTCGGCTTGGTAGGTGAGTCCGGGCAGGGTGAGTGTGACTACAAGGGCCACGACGATCAGCAATACGATCGCGGCGACGATGCCGATGAGAAATTTATCGGTGCTCTTCATGTCATCTCCTCACTGAAATAAGGTGGTTGGAGCACTATAGAGGGTAAGCGATTTGATATCCTGATTTATCTAAGTGTTTTGTCCATAGGCAACAGGTAAAGATCTTTCTAAAGCCCATCGTGATATAAAATGTCTGTCCCGATCCAACATATGCGTCGGTGGCTCCTAATTCTCCACACCGCCTGATGCCTTCTAATACTACAGCTTTTCCCAAACCCATACGACGGTAATCCGGATCGGTTGCGACAGGTTCAACATATGCGATCTTATTGCTCGCCTCATACCACATCCCGCAGAAGGATATAAAATTTCCATCAGGATCTTCTACAACAATAGTTAGATCTTTCTTGAAATTAGGAGCTGATTGCATTTTCTTTCGACCTTCAAGCTCCTCTTCTGGCGGCTCACCTGGATGATTGAAACCTCGATGTAATACCCTGTGAATCTTGATCAGATCGTTGTCCTCTTGTAGGCTTTTCAATCGAAATCCCTCAGGGACATTAATGCTTGGGAAGGGATCAACTATCTTCAACTGCGACATATCTTCCTGATGGGTTTCACCTTTGTGAAATCCCAGATCCTCTGCAATCGCTTCAAATTCGTCGTCAGTTTGGTTAATGAAAACCTGTAGTAGTCTTCCTTCATTCTCATCGCGATACAAATACTCTTGAGCGTATTCCAGCATATCCTTTTTCAAGTATGAATAGTCTGGGCTTATCTCGATATATATTTCCCCCATTCGATGCTCATGGTGTACCACTCCTACTATATCACCGGCATCTTCCCAAATGCCTATCTTGTTTAGACTCGATTCATCCAATAGTGGGTGATAATGCATATATTCCCAACGCGGCTGCAACCAATTGCGATGCTGGCCTTCTACGTTGTAGGTATTCACCAGAAATTGTCCCACCAATTCATAGTCATCTGGGTATTTGTAAGATCGTACGGTGACGCTCATGACTTACCCTCCAACACCAATCTCGGACTAACGGTCAATATCATACACCTGCCGTTTAACAGCCTCGGGATGAGCGGCAGTGAATGGTCATGTAGACTCTAAGCCTCCCACAGGGGATCGATACTTCTGGAAACTATATAGATCGTGGGAGCTGATGGCTTCAATTTCGTCCCCATGCTTTCGAAGCAATTCACGTATTCTTGGAACGTGCCGACCTAGGATGCGGTACACAAACCAACTTGGCAGCACTGCTGTAGTATATTTTCTGGGATCTAATCCGTGAAGATCAGAATCTGGATGAAAGGGTGAAGCCGCGTCCCCACACTGGAACAGCCAGCCATATTCCGAAGCAATTACTACTCCACAATGCCCGCGTGTATGACCAGGCAATGGTACGAGTCGAATGTCAGGTATAAGACCTTCGATTATTGGCAGGCTTTTAAATCCGTACCAGTCTATCTCTTCGTCACCATGCACCACCCAATCAGGTCCGTGTGACCAGTGTGATGGATCATATGCTCTCTCTATGAGGCCACGCGGATTCATTCCCGCTTCATACTCTGTTCGATAAATGTGAACTTTGGCTGCAGGAAAATCTCGCATTCCTCCAGCATGGTCAAAATGAAGGTGAGTGAGGACAATGTGTTGTACGTCTGATAACCTATATCCTAAATCCTCAATTTGATTGGCTGCTGTTTCCTCCATTTTGCATGGTATCCCAATCCAATAAATAAAGAACCGCATTAGTCGGCTGGGATCAGTGTAATCTTGGCGGCCAATTCCGGTATCAACCAGAATCAATCCTTCATTTGTCTCAACTAATAGGCAATAAACAATCGCTTTCGCTCGCGGAAAACGAGCATTTAAAGATCCACAGTTTAGATGGTGGATTTTCATTATCTTTTCCAATAAACTCGCCTAACAACTCCGAGCTGAGTCAAGCGGCTTGAGGTCTTAGGCTCCGCCGAGTGAATTGTTATCCATCACACATTTGCCACCAAATATCACCGGACTGAAAGAATTTCGCCGAGCTTCGCCGATAAATATCCACCCCGTTCAAAAACAACCTGTATGCCATCTTCAATAACGGACATAGTACCTTCATCTATAGGTTGTGCTAACCAATTCATATCGGTGATGCCAAATTCGACTTCTAATCCATTGGGATAGTGAGCGCGTATGCTTTGGGCCTTACCCCAATCTTCGAAATTAACCTTCTTGGGACAGCCAAAGTTTTCAATCCATGCAGGATTATTGATCATGGCTTCTGGGGAAGAAGTGATTATCACTAAGTCAACGTCAGATGATTCGGTAGCTTCTCCCCTTGCATATGATCCGACGAGTGCGATGGCGATGATATTCGATTGAGATTCGGACCAAGTATTTATCTGATTGAAGAAGCACCTGAGGTGTTCTGGGAATTCGGTTGACCGCAATTAAACGCCTCCGATCAACGAAGAAACTGGACGCGATGCATAGCGGCGGCGAGTTTCAGGGAGAACTTAAGCTATTTGACGTTCAGAAACATCCAACTTTTGTCAAGTTCATGACGCGACGGACACGCAATTGCGTCCACCGGTCTTGGAGGCGTAAAGCGCCAGATCTGCCGCCTGCAATACCTCGTCAGCGGTCGCGCCATGGTCGGGGAATGTTGCCACTCCGCCCGAGAGGGTGGTATGTAGCAGTTGGTCCTGGTAGGGGATCTTGAGACTCTCAAACGCCACCCGCCACTGCTCGGCGCGGCGAAGTGCCGCAGCGGAGGACGAACCCGGCATAATTATCACGAACTCCTCACCCCCGTAACGGCAGGCGATGTCGGCGGTCCTCGTCTGCGCCCGCAGCAATCGGCCAAGGGCTTGCAGTACATCGTCTCCGGCCTTGTGTCCATACATATCGTTAAAGGTCTTAAAGTGGTCGATATCCAACATCACCGCACTGACCGGTACTTGGTCGCGGGCTGCGCGAGCCAACTCCCGCTCTAGAGTTTCATCCAGGTAGCGGCGGTTGAAGAGGTCGGTCAACGCGTCGCGGATTGCCTGGTCGCGTAGGTTGGCCTGTAATGTTTCGATTTCAGCAAGTTGAGCGCGCAAGCGCTCGTTCGCTTGTTGGATTCCTTCTTCGGCGCGCCTGCGCTCGGTGACGTCGCGCACGGCAATGAGCCGGCCAGTGTAGCGGTTCTGGCGGTCGCTGACGGGCGAAATGGTCAACTCCAGATAACTATGATCCGCATCGGTCAATGCGATGTCGATCAACGTCGATCGCATATCCTGGATGTCGGTCTCCCACTCAGGCAATCCCGAGAATATTTCTTCGACGTGTTGACCGAGCCTGATCTTTGGCAGAGTGTGCAGGAGGTGCTGTGCTGCAGGGTTGAAGTCCACCACCCGGTTATGCTCATCCAGCACCAGCATGCCATCAGTCATCGTTTCGATCAGCGTGTCCCGTGCCACGGGCACCAGGGCAAGCAATTGATATCGAAAGAGGCCCCATGCAAGGACCACACCGGAGAAGGCTAATACGAGGGGGGTCAGTTCCAAGCCAGGGACCGGGCTGAGCCCGGCGACGTAGATCAGATTGCCCGCCCAAGGAGCGATTGCACCTACAATCATCGCTCCAGTCTGACGCCGGTACAACATTGGAAAACGGACGGCGGCCCAAACGAGAAAGACCGTTCCGATCAGCATGATCAGATATGAGTACCCAACGACACCGACAAAGTAACCCGTGCCGTGCTCGTAGATCAAGAGATTGCGTCCGACCGGGCTGGGCGAGAAACCCGACCAGATCAGGCCGTGCCATTCGTTGGTAAAAGCCAATCCCAATGTGATAAGGGGAACAATGAATAGCAGCACGATGTTGCGTTTTGTGAGCCAGTGGTCCATCCGGTTGTATTCAAGGGCAAACAGAAGGTAGAGTACAGGGCAACTGAGCGCGCCGATGTATTCGATTTTTGACCAGAAGACCTTGCCCGGGATGCCGACTGTCGCATATTCAAAGGAATACCCTACCGACCAGAAGGTCACCGCCGACATGAGCAAAGCCAATGATGTTCCGCCGGGTATCGCCCGCCGTTTCCACGCCACAAACGCGACGACGGCCGCGATGCTTGCGGTGAAGGCACAAATGATTGCGTACGATGTGACTTCGAAGGTCATCGTCTGGGGGGGTGTCCTTTCGCCTTGAGCGTTTGGAACACAGGCAATTCTACGTGATCAGTCTACTATCATATACGATGAAGTGCTAGTCTTTTGGGGTAAACAAGCCGTCCAACGGTATCGAACAAGGCTGTGCCTGTTATGATTAAAATTTTAATATTTTCCCCCCCAGCTCACGGCGTCCGTCGAAGGTCCTGGTGCTTTTCCAGGGTCGAAGACCGCCGTTCGCACCGGATGGTCTTACCGGTGTTCGTCCCGCGAGCATCGCGTAGCACCGTTCGTCCAACTTGAC
>JAUVOZ010000179.1 GCA_030598885.1 Anaerolineae bacterium
ATCTAACTGCAATGACCTTCAACAATAGCCCCTTTGTTCACCAGGAGCTATTATAACCCGCGGAGATGAGGGACGAGTCAATACCAATCTCATCGCTGTCTCCTCCTTTGGCGAAAGCCTCCGTCGGGTTTCCCCCTCACCACCCCGGCGGAGGCCTCGTTTAAGCCATCTCGCGACCAAATATGATCACACGTTAATTTTTATCGAAGTAGCATCCTCGTAGTTTAGGTGACCACCGCCTGGAAAATGACGGTGAAAGTAGTACCATCACCCAGCTTGGAATCCACCCAGATACGACCCCCATGGTTATCGACGATCGACTTCACAATAGACAAGCCTAAGCCGGTCCCTGGCATGTCATCCGGGACATTACTGGCGCGGAAGAATTTGTCGAAGAGATACGGCTGGTCAGCCGGAGGAATCCCTGGACCGGTGTCGCTTACCCTCAAGATCACTTGATCGCCTTCGGCCTCGACCACAATCCGCACCTTGCCTCCCTCGGGAGTGTACTTGATGGCATTATCAAGTAGATTTCCGACCATCTGCCGCATGCGAACTGGATCGCCGTTTATCAAGGGTACCACATGCGAAAGGTCGACCTCTAAGGTCACTCCTTTGGATTCCGCTGTCCCCCGCAAGCCTTCAACTGCATAGCGCGCCAACACTACTAGCGGAGTATCTTCCTTAGCGATGTCCAGACCCGCCTCAACCCGTCCTAATTCGAGCAAGTCATTGACCAGGTCGGTGATTTGCTTAACACTGATCTGGGCTCTGCGGATAAATTCGCCCTGCTGCTCACTGACCGATCCTGCTCGTTCGATTAATTCTAAATAGCCGAGGATAGCCGTCAACGGCGACCGGAGATCGTGTGAGACGGTGGTAACAAACTCGGATTTGATCTGATCAAGTTCCTTGAGGTGGGTGATGTCGTGAAACACGATTGCTTGCCCGACACCCTCAATCGGTGTTCGCTGGGCGCTGAACACACGCCCATCGGCGACTTCGATCTCCTCCCGGCGCGGAAGGTTCCCCTTTGCGCACAATAATTTCAACAGCTTGACGTCTTCAAAAGTTTCGACTACCGATCGGCCAACAAGCTTGCCCTCCACACTGAATACCTGCCGGGCGGCGCGGTTTACAAGCAGTAATCTGTCTTCAGGGTCAACCACGATTACGCTGTTTTCGGTTTGGGTAAGGATCGTCTCAAGTTTGCTGCGCTCTATCTCCGATCGATGGTATAGTTGCGCGTTTTCAATGGCGATCGCCGCGTAGTCCGCCATCGCCAACATCACGGTCATGTCCTGATCAGTAAGTGTATGACCAGCCGTGCGATTATCAACCCCAAGCACTCCAATCACCCGCCCACGCAGCCGCATGGGCACATAGATTAAGGAGTGGACCAAATAGGAGGTCTTAATCTTCTGCGGAGAACTTTCATCAACGATCACCGGTCTGCCCGAAGCGAGAACTTGTCCAGCAAGAGAATCACGGACATGCAAACGGAAAGCGCGTGCGAACTCCTCATCGAAATTCTTTGAAGCCCGCATGTAAAGTTCGCTGCTATCCTCATCAAACAGCAGAAGACTCCCTTCCTCGGCATCAGTGAGACGCACAGCAGCTTCCACCACGGTGGTCAGCACCTCATCCAGGTCTAGTAAAGCGGTCACTGTGCGACCGATCTGCGCCAGAGTCTCGAGTTCATAAAGCCGGCGCGCAAGGCTTTCGGCGCTGGTTTGAGCATCAGACTCGGCTTCGACTAGTGACTGCCAGCGATTCCGCTCGGCTAGCGCTCTACCAACCGCTGCCAGTAAGTGCTCGGCTTCAAAAGGCTTGGTCAGGTAATCCACTGCCCCAGCTCGCATCGCTTCGACCACTAACCATTCTGATCCCTCGCTGGTGATCAGGATAGTCGGAATATGAGGGAGGTCGCGCCGGAGCCGTTGTATCAACTCAATGCCTGTCAGGTTGGGCATTTGTTGGTCAGTGATCAAAAGATCAGGTTTAATTTCACGTGCCAGCGTCAACGCCGATATCCCATCACCAACCGACCGTACATCGTAGCCAGCTGGAATCAGAATATTCTCCTCAATAAAACGGCAGATCTCTTGACTGTCGTCGGCAATCAGGATCAAGGATTTATTCATATTGTTTCGTCATCTGGGATCGTAGCATTACCTGACGCTAATCCTGATAAGGTAGTCCTTTTTGAAAATCTAAGCCTGCTGAAAAATACTGTCTCCAGCAGGAAAGGGGGGTAAGTTCCCTTTCTCGCACTCGGGCTTTTATCAGCGTATTCATAATCTGGATATCAGTCGGTGGATGATGACTCAAAGGAAGACAGTTCTTCATCTGGATCAGTTGGGGAAATCGAAGATACCTCTCGGAGCATTGCTTCAAGATCACCGTTAACCGTTTCCAATCCTGCGCGGATTTTGGAATCCTTAACTTCCTCCAATAGCTGAGCAATCTGAGCCTGTGCCGCACGCAGGTCTCGGTTCAAACCCGCTCGCCAGTCAGCACGCGCCTGGGCATCCATCTGGGCTTCATCGATCATCTGCTGCAATCGATGTGCCCTGGCTTCTAACGCTTGGAAGAGCCTGGCGTTAACCAACGAGATCGAGGCATAGTCGGCCACCGCCTCTAACATCGCCTGAGCCCGCTCGGAAAAAGGTCGGGCTTCAACCCGGGCGACAGTGATGACCCCGATCGATTGATCCCGGACTTTAATCGGCGCGATAAGCGCTGCCTCGCCAAAACGGGCTAACTTGAACTGTGACAATCCCTCCCCGTGAATCGCCAGTGCCTCACCCGATAGCATCACCAGTGAGCTCACGCCATCGTCCCACGGCTGATGCAACTTGCCTTTCAGATCTGAAGGTAGGTTGCGTTGAGCGCGCAGGTATAACTGTGGGTCATTTTCCTCTGGCAACAATACCCAACCCATATCGGCTTCTGTCACGTAAATGCTGCCTTCCATCAACTTGTCAAACAACTGTCCTTGATGGGTCGTGGAGGTCACCGTCTTGCCAAGCCCAAAGAGTGTGGTCAATTCCCGCACCCGCCGCTCAAGTTGCAGATTGCTCTCCTCTAACTGCTTCGCCAGCTGCTCACGTTCGTGCCGCAATCGTATCTCGGAAATGGCGCGCTCCACCGCTGACACCACCTCAGTTTCTCGTAGTGGTTTTACTAAATAATCACTCGCTCCGAGACGAAAGGCTTGGATCGCATCCGCATCCATCCCCTCCTGGGCTGTTACCAGCGTTGGCACATCCAATCCCTGCGAACGTAAGGCTACCAACAGGTCCTTACCACTAAGACCCGGTAAGCTCAAGCTGGCGATAACCAGATCCGGTGCAAATGTCAAAGCCTGCTGTATCGCCCCCGCCGCATCCCCAGCAGTAGCGACGTTGTAACCAAGCGGTTCCAGCACCTGGCGGGCGACCAGATCGAGCACCTCCGGATCTTCATCCACAACAAGAACACGCTCGAGATGGGTAGGAATGGTCATGTAGCTATAATAGCACGGAAGATCAAGAGGAGGGAGTCTGGTAATTCACTACAAATAATTTAATTAAGCGATGCGCGTCTCACGCCGTAGGAATGCTAAGCGTGGATGCGGCTACTTTTAGTGTAAATTAGGTGATTAGCAAATCGCAGATTACAAACAACTATTCTCACGCAGCAATAATCGCCAAAACACACTTCGATCTGGACATTAGAATCGTATTAGACTCACCCTCCTCATCTTGACACTGTTTCCCTGCCGCCCTTACAATCAAAGGTGAAGGTTAGGCATCTATG
>JAUVOZ010000045.1 GCA_030598885.1 Anaerolineae bacterium
CGGTCCGATAGAATCGTGATCAATCCTTTTAATTTTAACCTCAAATTCATTTACCTGGGTTTACTTGGGCAATCTCTCACGATGGCTCGCGGCACTCCGGACCCAGACTGGTCCATTATGTTACAACAGTGATTAAACTGCCCTCATTCTGCGTATAACATAATGAAGAACGAAACGTCGTGCAAGGTGAATCCTATGCCTGACATTGACGCTCTGGTGCAGCGCTGGCGGGATGGCGATGAACGGGCCGCCGAGATTTTGTATAACCATTTCCGGGATTCGACTTTCCGATTGGCCTATGGCTTGTTGGGCGACCTGAACGACGCGGAAGAGGCGGCTCAAGACGCCCTTGCTTACGCCCTGGTCAACATCCATCGCTATGACCGCCGACGGGCCAGCTTCTCCACCTGGCTGCACACCATCACTGTCTGCCGGTGCCGAGATCGATATCGTCGTAATCGCCTGAAGAAGTTTTCCTTGACTGCTTGGATAGGAGGGGACGAGGGTCTTTCCGACCCACACCCGGGGCCAGAGCATCACGCCATCCATGCAGAAACAAGTAGCCAGGTCTGGGAGGCAGTACAGGGTTTGAGCCTGCCGCTACGGGAAGCGATCCTGCTCCGCTATTGGTCCGGTCATACTTTCCGAGAGATGGCTGACATCCTAGACTGTCCCGTCCCCACAGCCCAGTCGCGGGTACGGTTGGCGTATCAGCGTTTACGGGCAACCCTTGCTCCGACCGAACTGGTCCATTTAGAAGAAGAGGAATCGCGATGAACAGTCACCTGACCGATGAAGAACTCATCGGCAACATCCATCGTACCTTGACCGACGCTCAACGGGAAGTGATGGACCGACACCTGACGGCGTGTCCACAATGCCGCGCCCGACTTAGCGATCACGAAGCAATGCAACAACGCATCCGTCACAGTCTATTAGCTGATATGAGAGGCGTCCAACCATCACCTGCGATGAGCTTCGCGGCGATTACCCCACGTGTAAAAGGCGACAAATATCGTACGTTCCGGCAGCTTTCTGGCCAACTTTTTCCCATCACTGCTGCTTCAGCTGCGCTGATCGGTTTAGCGATCGCCTTAGTGGATCTTCCTGAAAGTGTCATACGCTTGTTCGCCAAACCAGAACCTGCGTCCGCAAGTTCATTATCGGCACTCGCGTGCGTCTTGTTTTCTGTCGCCACCGTTGGAAACTATCACGAGCGTCGCTTCAATCAACTAAGGTCAAGTTTGTATGGCCTATTGGCTTTTATCATCTGGCTGGGTACGGCCGTGGTGGGCCTTCAGGTCATTGCCATCGTGCGGGAAGCCCTGTCTTGGCTCGTGTTCCTGGTCTCGGGCAAACTCCAACTTGCCTTTGCATTGGGAAATTGGGCATTGATCCCCCTTGGTCTCGTATGGATTGCGGTAGTTATCGGAGGCGCGGAGTATCAGTATAGAAGAGGTGGCCAACGCATTTCGTGGAAATTATTTGCCTGGATCATCGCTGTCGAGCTTTTCATACTGATCTTTGCCCTTCTGGCCTGACCAGCAGAATGGAGGATACGATTGATGAAGCGATTGCACTCCAATCTCGAGCCATATTTCGAAGATGGTGCGAAGATTATGCTGTTCGTTTTCATGGTTCCTGCAGCAGTTATCTTCCTCTCTTACACTCTCACGGTAGTCGCTCATCGTTACCCCTTGGACTATGGAGAGGCGCCACTTTTGGATCAGGCGATGCGCTTGGTAGAGGGGGAGAATATTTATCGGCAGGATTTCACATCCGCTCCTTACACCATATCCAACTATCCACCCTTATACGTCCTAGCCATATCCCCATTTGTAAAGCTATTCGGACCTTCCTTTCTGGCCGGACGGGTCATATCGCTATTGTGTAGCTTGACATCAGCCATTTTCCTGGCGCTGATCATTTATACATCCACTAAAGACCGTTTAGCTTCTATCCTCACTGCGATGATTTTCTTTACTATCCCCTACGTGGTTTATTGGTCACCACTTATGCGGGTCGACATGCTCGCCCTGGCCTTCAGCACCGCCGGGTTATATGGGGTATCCCGGTGGGCCGACAATCGACGCGGCTTAATCATCGCCGGGGTTTTGTTAGTTGCGGCGATCTACACACGCCAATCCTATGCCCTGGCCGCTCCTCTAGGGGCTTTCGTCTGGCTGTTGACACAAAATAGGCGACGGGCAATAGAATTTGTGGCCTTTGTAGGAGGATTGACATTAGGTCTATTTTTAATCTTGAATACGCTCACACAAGGCGGTTTCTATTTCAACATCGTCACCGCGAACGTCAACGAGTTCGACTTCGAACGACTTGGGTATTGGTTTCGCAGGATAAGAGACACGGCTCCCATCCTGCTAATTTTCGGTCTCGCGTTGTTGGTGCTCACTTTTCGGGGGGTGCGTTCTGCTCTGCCAAGCCGTTGGAGAGGTTGGCAGCTCATAACTCCGTATTTGGTCGGTGCTGGCCTCTCAGCACTGACGATAGGAAAGATCGGCTCAAACGCTAATTATTTGCTAGAATTTTTCGCGGCTATCAGCTTAGCGGCGGGGACGGTCATTGCCTGGAGTCGCGATCACCGTTGGCTGCGCGCTGCTCTCCTGGTTCTATTGGCGTTGCAAACCGGACATTTTATGCAGACCACCCTGAATGAATACGTCGAAGTCTTAAATGATCGTCTCCAGCTTGGAAGGGATCTAAACAAGCTGGAACGGATCGTTAAGGCTGTGGACGATCCGATGTTGGGCGATGAATACATGGGAATGATCACTCTGCAAGACAGGCCGTTGTTCATCCAACCCTTTGAGGTTACGCAGCTTGTCAATGCAGGTTTGTGGGATCAAGCAGCTTTGATTCGAAGTATCCACGCCCAAGAATTCCCAGTCATCCTTATACACCATTTCGTTGACTGGCCAGTCTATAAAGAACGCTGGACGCCAGAAATGCTGTCAGCTATTATGCAAAATTACACGCCCACCGACTTCCTTGCCAATACCATTGTCTATCAACCATCTGACCATGGGGGAAACGGGACACAGCCTTCCGGTTTGGTTCAATCAGGCGATCGGCTTCAAACCTATTGTCCAGATGCTCCTTGGCAGCTACCCACCAGCAGTGCACTTGGGATGATGCGGTTGGACACTTTTGAACTTGGTTTTATGGGCGAAGGCTACGAGAACAGCGTCCCAGTCTATGCCGTTGCCGATGGTCTACTGTTGCGCCGTCCGAATTGGAATGATGCTGTGGCGATCCAGCATGACGACCCTGTACGCCAAGGCGAAAAAGTGTGGTCGTTTTATGGCGGAATGGCGAGTGGTTCGGGCGACTCGTCTTTCGTGGTTTCGGAATTTCCTGCGGACAGCTTGGACGTGCCGGTAAAAGCGGGGCAGCTATTAGGCTACCAGGGGATGTGGAGCGGGGAACAAGATACGCCAATTTGGGTGCACCTGCATTTTGCCGTGGTGCAAACTCAGGAAGATGGATCTTTTCCGGCGGTGACAGATGGCTTGATCTCAGAGGGTGAGTCTGAACCAAATGAGAGCGAAAGGAAGTATGTCATTGATCCGATACAATATCTGGGCATCAGTGGCATTCATTTCTCCAAAATCACAACCTGGTCGCCGCTGCGCTGCCAGGAGACCACCCAGTAAGTAGAAGGAATGATGGAGGTTGGTGCAAGGAGGATTAGAGAATGGAGGTAGAAAGGAATAAGTCACGCAGCAGGGTGGGAGTAGGAATAATAGCATTCACTTTATGGGCTACTGCCGCGGTTATTGGCTTACTTGAGATAAACATTATCGTAGAGCTGGTGCTTCGGACATATGCCCGATTTTGGGGCGACTATATCTTATACGGGAGTGATTATTGGGGTGCTGTCGTAATTCGCAATGTGCTGATGATTCTTTTGGGTCTTTCGTGGATTGCTATTTTCATTGGTGGTGGAGAGTATCATGCTAAAAGGTTAGGTCAACCCAAATCGTGGAAACTTTTTGGGCGAACCATCGCCGTCGAGTTGTCTATACTGGCCCTGGCGTTATATATTTAACCTGTAGCCTATAAGGACCGTCAACCCTCCCTGAAAATATTATGGATCAAGGTATTATTTTTGTTCCTCTCCTGATATGCGGCATGCTCGGAATTATGATGGCGGTGGCGACCGGATTCTCCTATCTGTGGCTTCGTCATGTAGAAGGGGAGGCGAAAAGGTGTCCTCAATGTCAGAGCAAAGGGGCTGGTGAAGTGCTTGATTATGAGCTAATTGAAGAGCGCAGTTATATTGAGTCTGATGTGACGCGATGGTTGCCTCGCAGACATCGGCGAAGAGCACTTCCTGTCCAAGTAGAAGAAAAAAAATATGAGGTCAACTATCGCTGCCGGCAATGCGGACATGAATGGAGGGGGATCGCAATGGAGGAGGAACGCAGCCCCAGCAAATAAGGTATAGATGAAACGTCAACCTGTGCACCTCAGCAGCCGCCTGATTCAAGTGACGAACTTTCCACAGGACCGATATTGAGTCATTATCGCCCTTGAACTTATCCTAACCGGGAGAATGCATCAACTTTTAATGCCGGCTAAAGGAGAAATTTAAATGAGCATCCGAACATTTCCTGAAGGTTTTCTGTGGGGAGCGGCAACCGCGGCTTATCAAATAGAGGGCGCCTGGAATGAGGACGGCAAAGGTGAGAGTATTTGGGACCGCTTCGTCCGACGCAAGTACAACGTCTTGAATAACGATACCGGCGATGTAGCCTGCGATCATTACCATCTTATGCCCCAAGATGTGGCGCTGATGAAAGAGCTGGGAATGCAAACCTACCGCTTCTCCCTCTCGTGGCCGCGCATCCTTCCGCAGGGGCGCGGGGCTGTCAATGAGAAGGGTCTGGATTTTTATGACCGCCTGGTAGACAATTTATTGGCGGCAAAAATCCTCCCTAACGCCACCCTAAACCATTGGGATTTCCCTCAAGCGTTTCAAGATATCGGCGGTTGGCTCAATCGCGACAGCATCGACTGGTTTACAGACTATGCCCGTGTGGTATTTGATAAACTGGGCGACCGGGTTCCGATGTGGTCAACTCATAACGAACCATGGGTGATTGCCTTTCGTGGCAACGCCATGGGAACTCATGCCCCTGGGCTGTGCGATTATTCAAAAGCCTATCAGACAGCCCACCACCTGTTGATTTCACACGGTAAAACGGTAGAGCTTTTCCGCCAGGATGGATATAAGGGTCAGATTGGCATCGTATTAAACCTGGGGCACTTTGAACCTGGCAGTGAGCGGGAATCTGATCGCGCTGCCTGCCAGCGCGCCTATGAGGAGAATGTTGCCCTCTTTCTGGATCCGCTCTTTCTGGGTCGCTACCCGGAGATGCTCTTCGACTGGATCGGTCCCCACGCACCGCAGGTAGAAGGTGGGGATTTTACCTCAATCAACCAGCCGATAGATTTCTTGGGGGTGAATTACTACACCACCGAGGTCATCTCTTACGCACTTGAGGGTGGCTTACTCAAGGCGAGTCGGGTGCCTGTCTCCTCTCCCGGGTTGGGCCATACCGAGATGGGTTGGGGCATTCATCCCGCTGGTCTGACAGCCGTGTTGCTCAACGTAAAGGAAAAGTACGGTAACCCCACAATGTACATTACTGAAAATGGTTGCGGCTACAAAGAGGTGCCTGACGAGAAGGATTTTGTATCCGACTGGAATCGGGTAAACTTCCTGCGTGTGCACTTTCTTGCCGCTCAGGATGCCATCCAGGCGGGTGTAAATCTTCGCGGCTACTATGTTTGGAGCCTGATGGACAATTTTGAGTGGGCGAAGGGCTACGGGCCGCGCTTTGGAATCGTGCGGATTAATTATGAAACCATGTCTCGAACCCCGAAACAAAGCGCGCACTGGTATCGCGAAGTCATCGCCCAAAATGGAGTAGTTGAGTGACGCCAGTATGAAGTTGCTCTGACTCCTGCGTTAGAGGTTGACACACTATAATTGGGGCTATTCCGGAAATGATAAAAGGCTAACGGTGGCATGGCACTCCTGCTTATTGCTCATTTTCTTCACCATCGTAATGCAGGCTCCCCGTGCCTCGCCGACATGAAAGATGAATTCAAATGACCCACCAACAATCGAATCAAAATCTTCACTGGTGGCAGCGCGGTGTAGTCTATCAAATCTACCCCCGCAGCTTCAAAGACACTACCGGGAATGGTGTCGGTGACTTACAAGGCGTCATCGAGAAACTCGATTACCTGAACGACGGCTCCACCGATCCCACCTCAAACGACATCCCTAAATCACTTGGGATTGACGCCATATGGCTAAGTCCATTCTATCCTTCCCCGATGGCAGACTTCGGCTACGATGTGGCAGACTATTGCGACATTCACCCCCTTTTCGGCAGCTTGGAAACCTTCGATCTGCTTGTGACCGAAGCTCATCGTAGGGGGATTAAAATCATCATCGATTACGTCCCCAACCATAGCTCCGACCAACATCCATGGTTTATTGAATCTCGCAGCAGCCGGGATAACCCTAAGCGTACGTGGTACATCTGGCGTGATCCAAAACCGGATGGTGGACTACCTAACAATTGGGGCAGTGTGTTTGGAGGTCCTGCATGGACTTGGGATGAGAAGACCGGTCAATATTACTTTCACCAATTCCTGAAGGAACAACCCGATCTCAACTGGCGGAATCCGGAAGTTCGCCAGGCAATGTTGGATGTGCTCCGATTCTGGCTGGATCGGGGTGTGGATGGTTTCCGGATGGATGTTATCGGTATGATCATCAAAGATACCGAGTTGCGCGATAATCCGCCGAATCCAGATGCCAGCCCAGATTTACACCCAGACGATATCTTCGGTCGTCACTTGCACCTGTATAACGAAGATCAGGACGAAGTCCACGAAGTCAACCGAATTATTCGCCGTCTGCTTGATGAATACGGGAATCACTGCGCCATTGGTGAACTATGGTGCGATCTCCCCCGTTGGGTCAAGTACTATGGAGAAAACGGAGACGGTCTACATTTGCCCTTCAACTTTCGTCTGTTGAGCCTGCCCTGGAATGCAGAGGCTATCCGCCAGTCTGTTGAGCAAATGGAAGCAGCACTGCCGACTTTCGCCTGGCCCAACTATGTGCTGGGCAGTCATGATGCGCAACGATTAGCGACTCGCATCGGTTCGGAGCAAGCGCGTGTTGCCGCCATGTTGATGCTTACCCTGCGAGGCACCCCCACTCTCTACTATGGCGACGAACTGGGCATGGAGAACGGTGTCATACCGATTGAGAAAATGCACGACCCTCAGGGTCTCCACTTCGGACCGGATCGGAACCGAGACGTGTGTCGAACTCCAATGCAATGGACCGATGGACCATCGGCCGGCTTTTCAACCACCGATAGCAGCACCAGTGAGCCTGTCGAACCATGGCTGCCGGTTTCGGCTGACTTCGAGAGTCGCAATGTTGACGCGCAGAGCGCGGAGCCAACCTCGATGTTGAACCTCTACCGCCGATTGTTATGGTATCGAAGAGCAACACCAACGCTCCAGGCTGGTCGTTATATGTCTGTAGATGCTGGAGGGGATGACTGTTTCGTCTACCTTCGAGAACATCCGACCGGGAAGTGCGTGATGGCTCTCAACTTCACCGACCAATCACGCACCCTCTCCATTCCGAACATAAAGAATGGATCTTTGGTGATCTCTACCTACCTGGATCGAACCGAAACTGTCTCAAATTCAAACCTTTCTCTCCGCCCAAATGAGGGCGTAATAATAAGAATCGAATAATGAGCGTACCAATCCTACGAAATCAAGTTCTTATCCGCCCTGCCGATCTACAACCCTTAGATCCCGGTTTTGAGATTATTGGAACCTTTAACCCCGCGGCGACCCGTGTGGACGACGAAATAATCCTATTGGTGCGTGTGTCAGAGCGGCCTAATGTTCAAGATGCAGGTCAGCCAACTTCACCACGCGCCACCTGGGAATCTGGGAAATTAGAGTGGGTATTGGACACCTTCGACAAAACTGGTGTTGACACTCGTGATATGCGCCTCTTTCGATTGCCCAACGGACGAGTGCGTCTACGCTTCATCTCACACTTGCGGTTGGTCCGTCTCAGTGCCGATGGAACACAAATCAAAGAGGTATTGATCCCACCAGACCTCTTACCCCGTGAACCGTGGGAGGAATTGGGTCTTGAAGACCCTCGCATCACCAAAATCGGCGACACCTACTATATTACATATGTCGCCATCAGCCGCCAGATGGGTGTCGCAACCGCGTTGATGACCACTCATGACTTCCAAACCTTTGAACGGCATGGCGTAATATTCCCCACTGAGAATAAGGATGTGGTGTTTCTCCCACAGAAGTGGAACGAACACTTTGTCGCTTATCATCGACCGATCTCCGATCAATGGATTGACGCCCCATCCATTGAAACTGCGCTCTCACCCGACGCCATTTTCTGGGGACGACACAAGTTCCTCTTCGGTCCTCGACCAGGAGAATGGGACTCGGTCAAAGTAGGAGCCGGACCGCCACCAGTGTATTTGCCGCAGGGTTGGCTGCTCCTCTATCACGGAGTAGCCCCGGCGACAAGGGAGAGCCCGGCAGGGCACTACTGCGTTGGTGCGGTTTTGCTGGAGCGTGAGGATCCTACGTGTCTCCTGGCTCGTTCAAAACAACCATTACTTTCCCCTGAGAGATCTTACGAGCGGAGAGGCTTCGTCCCCAACATCATATTTCCCACTGGGGCACTTCTCAGCGAAGACAATGAGAACTTATTGTTGTTTTCCGGTGCGGCGGATGAAGTAGTCTCCCTGATCAGCCTTCCTGTTCAATCTATACTTGAACATCTGAGCCTGGAATAACCACATGGAACTAAAGCGGCATCCATCCAACCCCATTCTCCTCCCAGATCCCACTTCGGATTGGGAATCTTACAACGTCTTCAACCCAGCTGTGATTCGCCACAATGACCTTTTTCACATGTTCTACCGGGCCCAAGGACTAGACTGGGTCAGTAGGATCGGTTACGCGATCAGTGAAGATGGACTCAAATGGAATCGGCTCCGCCGGCCCATCCTTGAACCGGTAAAAGTTGAGGAGGCGCGAGGAATTGAGGACCCGCGTGTGACTGAACTCGATGGTGAATTCTACATGGCCTATACCGCCTATTCTGGCCAGGGGCCGGCTGATTACCTAACCACACCGATGTTCGCCCGAAGCAACAATCTCCTGGTATGGAATCGGATCGGTCCGTTGGTGCGCGGTGAAGACAATAAAGATCATTTTTTACTACCGAGAAAGATAAAAGATAAATTTGTCGCGTTCCATCGCCGCGACGACAGTATTTGGCTGGCAGAATCAGATGACATGGCTCATTGGCCCGAAGCTGAAATGCGGTTGATAATGTCACCCAGGCAGAACAACGGGTGGGACAGTAAGCGCATTGGGGGAAATGGTCCTCCTATTCCAACCGAGCACGGATGGCTTTTCTTCTACCATGGTTACGATGATGACTACATTTATCGAATTGGTGTGTGCCTCTTAGATCTAGAAGATCCGGGTCAGATCATTAACCGCCCCAAGGAATCGATCTTCGAACCAAAGGAGATATGGGAATTACGCGGAGACGTTTCAAGGGTCGTATTCTCCTGTGCCAATCTGGTTGTGGGGGATCAGGTATACGTATATTACGGTGCGGCCGATCACGTTATCGGTCTGGCGACGTGTGATCTTAGTGAGTTGTTAGTTTTTCTCGGGAAGTGACAAGTCCCATATTTATTGTCGCACAGAAGTAACGCTCCCCCATCGCACATAAATCTGGATAACGTAGGAAAATCTTCAAGGAAATTATGCGTCGGTGGGAGCTGGGGAAGTTGGTCGCCCAATCATGTCGACAGGTTATAATCCTAGCAAGATGATGCTTAGTTAAGATTGATGAATTTTGGCTTACTTATCCCCTGCTATTAGGCGTGAGCCTTCTTCAACGAACCAGTCCTCTTCTATATTACTGAAAACAAGGTTGTCGATGCTGGTAACAAAAGAGTAGCCGGCGTTCTCTTCAGCAATTGGAGAAAATCCTCTGGTCAAGGAGGATTCTAGATACTTCATCACGGACACCCCGACAACATTCCGGGTTACGAAATTTCCCTCCAGTGTAATTTCGCGGGAATTCATGATATCGATTCCATTACCCTGGTTATCCACGATGACGTTCCCCCGCACGATCACCCCGCTGGAGTCCTCAATCTTGATCCCATGCTTCCATCCCGGTGAATAGGGCTCTGGCTGATCCCCGGGAGGTGGGTAAATGGATATCAACTGTCCACCTTCGTCCATAATTTCATCAGTCATCAGCCCGTTGCTATCGATATAGTTATCCTCAAGGATCAGGTTGGCGTTCCAACTGTTATACTCGACGTTAATCCCCGCCCAACCAGTTCCAGTGACTCGATTGTTGTACACCCTACTGATTTGATCTGAACCTCTGAAATCCTCAAAATTTATGGCGTCTTCAATATTCCTATCGAAGATGTTGTTGTAGATATTGACCTGTACCGTCGGATCGGCTGCGCGATTCATGATCAGCATCGCGTGAGGGAAGTTGAAGAGAAACACATTACCATAAACGTCGGCACTGGTACCGTCAAGGACAAGGGCGTTATGTTGGTTGTTGGATTCGAAGATGTTATCCCGGATTTCTGTATCCGAACATTCCGAGATCACTACACCTATAGAATTATTCTTGATTTCATTATGACCAATCAGGATGTGCTCGCTGGAGTGGATGTTGATGGCTGGCTCCTCCCAGACGTAGAAGTCCCTGATGACGCTGTTTGAAATTTCAATATTCTGGGATTCCTCTATATACATCCTGGAGTTTATGAACATGCTATCGGTGATCGTTATTCCGTTACCTCTCCAAACCTCAAGTGTGCAGTTCTGGAACAGAGCTCCTCGAATATCTTCAGTCACTTGAATTCTTTGGTTGGAGAAAGTTTGGTTCAGCACAGGTAATGTAACAAGCTCTGGCGGTGAAAGGCGAAGAGGAGGTGGAATTTCTGCTTTGGGGGTTGCGGTCGGCGATGGGTCACATCCACCGATTAATATTGCTCCTAAGATAGCAAGGATAGCAATCCTTGTCTTCATCAGAGTCCTCCGGTCAATGCAGTTGACAACCAATGAAGATATCAACGTTGTGCCATGGATTGATAGGACACAGTCTTCGCTTTGATTATATTTAGAAGTTCTCATCCCGGCTATGACCAGATGGATCAACAACCTCCTCGCCACTAGTTGGTTCGGTTGGATGAATGACGATCTATCCAGGATTGGGGGGATCAATAGGTGTTTCTCGGTTGCCCAGTGTATCGCAATTCTCCCATAATCGCCGATGGAGATTTAGATTGGAACCCACCAGGTGTTCCGGCACTATCCCCAACGTTCGTGCTTCGTGAAAGGCGAAACAGCCATGCAATATTTACTTACCCACGACGTAGGGACTAGTGGGGATAAGGCTGCCATACTCACGGTGGTTGGTCGCATAGCTGTCTTTTCAGACCCAGATGAAAATGCATTACAATTGACTCAAATTAATTGGGGTAAATATTATTCCTGTAAATGCATCTCGGTAAGATCATCATTGCCTAGTTTTGTATTGGCTAAAATTCGAATAGTCATTGAGAGAGCTCTACTGTTTGTGGGATGTTTCTGCAATGACCCACCCCGTTCTTATGCATAGAGTAA
>JAUVOZ010000101.1 GCA_030598885.1 Anaerolineae bacterium
CTTGCAGCTGATCATCAAAGCGGAGAGCAACTTTACGTTGCTACCATCGAAGGACTTTATGGTTCAAATGATGCTGGCGAAAGCTGGCAGCTCATTACAGAACACACTTGCACCAGTCTGGAGATTGCCTCGGATGATGGCAATATTGCATACTGTGCTACCGAGGGTGAATTATTAATCACAACGAATGGTGGGGGAAACTGGACCCAACATAGAGAGGAATTTTTCGGTGGTGAAAATAACGTAATAACAGTATCCCCCCACGATGCTGACGTTCTCATCTTCGGAGGGCGAGGTGTCTATATTTCCAAAGACGCAGGAACCTCTTGGACCGAACGTAACAGCGGTCTGGGCGCAGGTCGTCTGGAGCTCCAACTAGATCCGGTAAACAACACTTATCTCTACCTTTTAGAACAAGAAGTGAGAGGTAGCCAACCCTTACATATCTCCACTGATGGCGGTCAAAGCTGGGAATTAATCGATGACGATGGAATGGATCTTGCTTTCGACGCTGCAGGAGAGATCATATACCGTCAGGAACACGGAGCACTATTGCGATCTCAGGATGGGAATCAAAGCTGGGAAAGGCTGGATTTACCCTTAGATCTGGATTTACCCTTAGATGCCGAGTTTGGGGCGATAGCTGCCCACCCCAAACAGTCTCAAACTATTTATATCTCGTATTGTCGAGATTATCCCCCACATATTTATTTTTCTAAAGATGGTGGAGATTCCTGGGAAAGCGCTATCGGGATGGAAAGCATCTGTGATGGAAGGCTGTATTTCGACCACGACCAGGGGCATGTGGTATACGCAATTGGAGATGGTGATACATTCCGATCAGAAGACGGGGGGGAGATCTGGCAGAGATGTGAAGAAAGGACAGGAGAATGGCACTCCCGCAGTGCATCACGCATGGTCGTCGATCCGTGGGACAGCGACCGGCTGATCCTGGCGACGCGCGGAGGGGGCATCCTGATCAACCGAGAAGGCTGCCAAAGCTGGGAGCATAGCAACACAGGCCTAGGTAACCACTTCGTTAATACAGTAGCCATAGACCATGAAAACCCGTGGATAATTTATGCCGGCACCGACAGCGGTGTCTATATCTCCTTCGATAGCGGCGAGACCTGGGGGGAAGCAAGCAGTGGATTATTGGGGGCGTTGGTTGTGTACTCCATCGTCGTGGATCCGGAAGATCCATCGAATGTATACGCAGCAACTCCGTACGGCGTCTTCAAACTGGAGGGTCGATGACCACCAACCCTTTCACCTTCGGCAACCCGATCCGCGATCCATCGCGCTTCTACGGACGCAAGGGCGACATCCGCCAGATCGTCAACCGACTGCTTTCCAGCGCTCACGAGAGCACTTCCATCGTTGGTGAAAGACGCATCGGTAAGACCTCGCTCCTTTGCCACCTCTCTAACCCGGTTGCCGCGGCTGGATTGGGACTTACCGAAGACAAATACTGTCTGGTGTATATCGACTTCCAGGGCTTGACCGATATCACTCCCCAGCGATTCTGGCAGCGTGTCTTGCACAAAATGTCGCGTGCGATCTGCGATCAAAGTTTAATTCCAACCATCGACGGGCTTCGCAAACGCGAATCCTTTGACCTTTTCGACCTGGAGGATTTGCTTGAGACGATCAACCAACGAGGCTTAAATATCGTCCTCTTCATGGACGAATTTGAGTATGTCACCCAAAATCCTAACTTCGGTGCTGATTTCTTTGGGGGGTTAAGATCTCTAGCCATCCATTATGGTTTGGCACTTGTCACGGCGACGCGCCGTGAATTGGTTGATCTTTGCCATTCTGACGAAATCAAGGGGTCGCCATTCTTCAATATCTTCGCCAATGTGGTGCTGAAGCCATTTATGATGGCAGATGTGAATGATTTGATTGATGGCTATGTTGAGGGACAGCTGTTCGCTTTCACACCCGATGAGAAAGCATTCGTCCTCCGGCTGGGAGGTGGACATCCGTTCTTTGTACAGATGGCCGGCTACTACATCGTTGAAGGGAAGATGCAAGGTCTCAGAGGTGACCCGCTTGTTGCTCAGGTTACAGCCGAATTTGATCAGCAGGCTAGGACTCATTTTGATTATTATTGGACTCATTGCTCAGAGAGCGAAAAGATCACCCTCCTGTCAATCCTGGCCCTAAGCCGGCAAAAACCGTCTAAGAAAACGACACCCAATATCGACAACCTATCACAACTGCATCCTCGTGTCCGACTTGACGTTCCACCTCTTCTCCGACGAGGTCTTGTGCTTGAAGTCGACGGGAACTATGCATTGCTTTCACACAGTCTGGAGCGTTGGATCGCCCGCGAGATTACATCTGCACCAGATGAACAGGAATCCCGAAAGAGTGTTGAGGATTGGCTCTCCGGAGGAGGAAGGGAGAATCTCGAACCAGTTAGTGGTGTTTTGCCCAAGTTCAAGAAGAAGTACTGGCCTATCGTCGGAACCATCCTTAAAGAGATGTCGTTTGAAGTCATGGGCGCAGCGGCGCTCGAATTAATTGTAAAAACCATGATCTGACGTCATACTCATCGTCATGGATGATGCCCACGTAATTTCCTGATTCCACTCTCCGCCCCCAAAGACCATAGCACATCCTCATTATTCTCTCCCCATTACCCATTTGACTTTTCTTCCATCCGAGGCTAGGATGTCCGGCGGGTTATTTGGCTATGCGCAGGATTGTGTCCGGAGGAATGGATGACTGAGTCGTTTGATGATCTCCCCCTCTTCTCTCTGATAGCAAGCAATCTCGAAAATGAGGTTGAAACCGCCAGCCGGGTGCGACCAGACAGCAGCCTGAGCGCCACCTTCAACGCCTGGGGGGAAGCACTTGAGGTTGATGGTCGCTCAATCCACACTGTGAAAGCATTCACCGGCGATATGCGACTTGTTGGTAAATTCGTCGGCGCCGGAACAGCTATCGTCGCCATCGGCACACATGATTTGAAGAACTTCCTCGATTGGATGTTAAACAAACGCAACGTGCATTGCAGCCCAAAAACCTATGCCCGACGAATAACCTCCATCAAGGCTTTCTTCCGTTGGCTGGTTGAGACTGGCGTCTTGGCCGAGAATCCAGCCGCTCCTATACCGCAACAGACAGTCCTCAGCCCTCTTCCGGTAGTCCTCTCCCCCGATGAATTGGAGGCTGTCCTTCAGGCTGCAGATGCCCTCCGTCACGCAGATCGAGCTGACGCTCGACCTTACACCCTCGTCAGCCTACTGCTTCATACCGGGATTAAGAAGGGTGAATGTTTGAATATCCACTTAAACCACATCGACCTAAACTCGGTCGATGGACCGATCCTTTTCGTTCGCTATGGCGAGGTTCAAAAACGCTACAAAGAGCGTAAAATTCTGCTCCCTGCCACATGGATCCCTGCCTATCGTGCATATTTAGCTGCGTATCAACCTCGCGAACGCCTTTTCCCCTGGTCTCCCAGACGGCTTGAGTACCTGCTTGAGGATATCGGTGAGGTTGTTGGGCTCGATAAACACCTCTCCTTCGATATGTGCCGTTGGACTTCAGCGTTGAGAGATTACCAGGCTGGGATGGATAAGGATAAGATCCGCCAGAAGCTTGGGATCTCTAAAATTCAATGGCGTGAAGTGGGGAACAAACTTCACCGGTTAGCCGCTATCGAGGGTTGGACCACATCCTAAGAAGAGATTTAATCCTCCACCCTATCCCATAGATCATTAGTGATGCTACCTAGGTGTATGAGCTCGTGCACTTGCTTCCATTTTTGAGCACGCCGTGCTTCTCAGAAAAAACCCGGCGTATTTAGATCTATCGTTGAGGGAAGTTGTCTAACGTAGGGGGTTACATTTTCTTGACTACGATGTCCCCGATGACATTCGCCGCTGCGTCGCCGCGATCGGCTGCATTCGAGAGGTGTCGGTAGATCTCGCGCAGCTTCAGCATTTCCACTACGTGGTCGATGTCACGCGGCATCTGGAAGAGATTGGCGATTGCCTCCCGATAGACAGTCTCCATCCGGTTTTCCAACGCCTTGGCCCGCACTGAATGGTCGGTTGCCACGTTGGGGTGATCTTCAAGTCGAATGACCCCCATGTAGATCTCACGGGCTGCATCGGTGAGCAGCGAGACCATTCGCTCAATATATGCATTAGGCTTGACGTCCAGCAGGTACATTTCCTCCACAGTAGACTCGGCGTAGTCCAATACATCATCGATCGTCAGTGATAGGGCGAAGATGTCCTCGCGATCAATCGGGGTGACGAATGTACGGTTCAATTCATCGATCAAGATGCGCCGAACCTCATCCGCTTCTTTCTCGATCTGGGTGACCTGCTGAGCAACCTCCTCGCTGGGTTCCTTGACGTACTCAAGCAAAGCTTGCATGCCTTCGACCGTGAACTCCGCTTGCTTGACAAGCAACTCAAGAAATCGATTGGGCTTCTTACGGGAAAATATACTCATCAGCTATAGTCCTTTTCTCTACAACCCACATCGTCGATTTTGGTTCCAACGCCCAGGATCTACACAATCTTAACCGCTTACTTTCCCTCCCCATTTGGCGATCGGAGCACCTGATCGACTAGTCTCTATGTCTGAAAGATGTTTTGACCTCCGGTTAGATTATTGGGGGGTCACTTCAAGCGCTACATATATTATAGCCTTGAAACCCTACCGGTTGTAGAGATTAGCTTGGTGATAAGTGTGCCTGGCCAACATCACCCCCGCTTGACAGCGCGTGCCCTTGCCACCAAAATAAGGTTATGGAAATTACAGACATACCCGAAGGACACCGTTCGGGCTTCGTCGCCATCGCTGGCCGACCGAATGTCGGCAAATCGACTCTGATCAACGCCTTTCTAGGGCAGCCCGTGGCTGCGGTCTCCCCGCGTCCGCAGACTACTCGCCATCGACAGTTGGGGATCTTAACCCTTCCCACCACCCAGGCGATCTTCATCGACACACCAGGTATCCACAAACCCCGTCATAAATTAGGCGAGCAGATGAACGCTAATGCCCTCGAAGTGCTGGAGGATGCTGACCTGCTGCTGGTTATGTTCGATCTGAGCAGGTTCCCGACCGAGGACGATCAGCGAGTGGCTGATAGGATCAAGGCACTCAACCCCAGCCCACCAACCTTGGTGGTATTAAATAAAATCGATCTAGTTCCACCAGACGAGCTCATCAACCGCCAGGCAGCATTTAAAACATTACTGCCAGATATAGAAATGTACGCCATCTCCAGCACTCGGGGGGATAATCGAGATCAATTGCTGCAGCACATCCTCAAACAACTCCCCTCCGGACCACGCTACTACCCGGAAGAAGAGGTCACCGACACTTACCAACGCGACATCGCAGCTGACTTGATCCGTGCTGCCGGTCTGAAACTGCTGCGAGATGAAGTACCCCACTGCATCGCTATTCGCATCGACGAGTACAAGGAACGCAACCAACAAGGCGCATATATTGCCGCCACCCTGTTCGTCGAGCGTGAATCGCAGAAAGGTATCGTAATCGGCAAGGGCGGCAGTATGCTACGGAAGATCGGCACAATGGCCCGCCAAGATATTGAGGCTATGTCCGGTCGTAAAGTGTATCTGGAGCTTCGGGTTAAAGTACTCTCAGGGTGGCGCAATGATGAAAGAGCACTTAAACGCATGGGATTCAGCGGAACTGGGCGATACCACTAACCGAAGGGAGCCAAAGATCCATGAGTAAAGGCAAAAGGAAAGCGACTCGTACGAGTTCGTTCGGCTCGCCAGGTCGAATCAGCCACGACTCATCTCCCTTCTACAACAGCCGGCTTTATGACGGTCAGAGACTGAAGGATCGAGTGGAATATATTGAAAACAAGACCCCTAAGGAAGTGCTGAATCGCCTATTCCTGAAATCCTCCGAGGACATGGGTGAACTACCTGACCATAGCATCCACCTCATGGTCACATCGCCTCCCTACAACGTCAGCAAGGAGTATGACCAGGACCTCACTCTCGACGAGTACCGAGATCTGCTGCGCCAGGTGTTTCGTGAGACGTATCGTGTCTTGGTAACTGGAGGCCGAGCGTGTGTGAATATCGCCAACCTTGGTCGCAAGCCGTACCTCCCCTTGCACGCCTGCGTCATTGAAGATATGCTTGAGATCGGTTTCTTGATGCGAGGCGAGATCATATGGAACAAAGCCAGCAGCGCCAGTCCCTCGACCGCTTGGGGATCTTGGCTATCCGCCAGCAATCCAGTGCTTCGCGATGTACATGAGTACATCCTGGTGTTCTCGAAGGATTCATTTTCGCGTTCCAGACATGAGCGCGAAAGCACCATCATAAAGGATGATTTTCTGACGTGGACTAAGAGCGTGTGGGATTTCCCGGCTGTCTCCGCTCGGCAGGTGGGCCACCCAGCGCCCTTTCCAGAGGAGTTGCCCCGACGCCTGATTGAACTCTATACTTTTCTTGACGACGTTGTTCTCGATCCATTTTGTGGTTCAGGAACGACCTGCCTGGCTGCTCTCAAGGCCAAGCGCCACTACATTGGCTATGAGATCAACCCTGAGTACCTGCGGCTGGCAAAAGAACGCCTACAAGCGTAGAACCTAACCTTTGAGGGTTGGAAATCACCTCCCACAACCCTAGAGAACGATCTCATCGGAAACTTTAATGTCATGACCTACCAATCCCCTTTCAGCACACGTTACGGTTCCGAAAAAATGCGCGCCCTATGGTCCGAAGCCGCCAAGCGTCGAGCCTGGCGTCGGGTCTGGGTTGCCGCTGCTGAGGCTCAAACCGCCGCTGGTCTGATCTCCCCTGAACAAATTGACGAGATCAAAGCTCATGCTCAGGACATTGATCTACACCGCGCGGCTGAGATTGAAGCCGAGATCGGTCATGATTTAATGGCCGAACTCAAGACTTTCGCCGAGCAGTGCCCTCTTGGCGGGGCTGTACTTCATTGGGGGATGACCTCTGCCGACGTGGAAGATAACGCTGATGTCGTCCGTCAACGGGCGGCTCTGTCGATCCTGCTAAAAGCATTCAAGGATCTGTTGCTTTGCTTCGCCGACCGGATTGAATCTACTGCCGACCTGCCAGTCATGGGCTACACCCACCTGCAACCAGCCGAACCCACTACCCTCGGATACCGC
>JAUVOZ010000162.1 GCA_030598885.1 Anaerolineae bacterium
ACCAACCCGAGCCACTCACTTGGCAGATCGTCAGCGGAGCGTTGGTAATATAGTGGTATGACTTCCTCCTCTAAGGTTTGGTAGAGGTTCTCGGCATCCTTTTCATCCTGCACTTCCATATCCTCGTAATCCCGATCTTCACCGATCGCCCATCCATTGCTACCATTGAAGCCCTCACGCCACCAGCCGTCGAGAACCGATAAGTTGAGCACTCCATTGATGGCCGCCTTCTGACCGGAGGTGCCGGATGCCTCATTAGGGCGACGAGGGGTGTTTAGCCACACATCCACACCCTGGATCAGGTATCGAGCCAAGTTCATGTCGTAATCTTCAAGAAAAACCAGCCGCCCTTCGTTATCGGCTCGTTTCACCTGCTGGTAAACCTCCTGGATCAGGTGTTTACCAGGCTCGTCGGCCGGGTGTGCTTTTCCAGTGAAGATCACTTGAACCGGCTTGCTGGGGTGGTTGATCAACCGGAGCAGACGTTCCGGATCACGCAAGATCAAATTGGCACGCTTGTAGGTTGCGAAACGTCGAGCGAAGCCGAGTGTCAAAGTATCGGGGTTGAGTCGAATACCTCTGGCTATCATTTGCCCTGGAAGGACCTTTCCTGGCAGTCGTTGTTGGCTAGCTCGGTCACAGATATAAGCCACCAGCCTATGTTTAAGGTGACGACGCACTTCCCACAACTCATCATCTGGGATGCGTCCGATGTTCTCCCAGATTTCGGGTTCGTCAAGCCGTTCCATCCAGTCTGGGCCTAAGTATTTATCGTAGAGATATTGAAGACGCCGGGCGAGCCAAGTGTAGGTGTGGATCCCATTGGTAATGTGGACAATGGGAACTTCATCGACTGGCTTGTTGGGCCACAGGTGGGACCACATCTGCCTCGCCACTTGGCCATGGAGCTCCGATACACCGTTGATCTGTCCTGACATATGCATAGCCAGAATCGTCATATTGAACATCTCACCCCAGGGCTGTTTGTTATACGCCAGGTCCAGGAAGGTCATACGCTCCAGGTTGAGTTGCGGCCAGTAGGCATTGAAGTACTTGTCGATCAACCGATGAGGGAACTCATCGTGCCCCGCGGGAACCGGCGTGTGGGTTGTGAACACAGTGCTACCGATGGTTTTATCGCGAGCTTCTTCGAAGGTGCTACCGTCTGCGGTTAATTGACGTACTCGCTCGAGCGTGAGGAAGGCCGAATGACCCTCGTTTAGATGCCACACCGCTGGCTTATAACCCAATGCATATAGTGCCCGCACACCACCGATCCCAAGAATTATCTCTTGCGAGATACGCAATTCCATATCGCTCACGTACAACCGTGCAGTTAGGTCGCGATCAGATTGCTGATTATTCTCAATATCGCAGTCAAGAAGGTATAGCGGCACCCGACCGACATGCACTCGCCAAAGACAGGCATGCACATCCCGTCCCGGAAGTTCAACTTCTATGGTCAGCTTCTCGCCTTGATCGTCAAGAACCGGATACATTGGAAGATCGGAGAAAGAAAGCTCGGAGTAATGCGCTTCCTGCCCACCGTCTTTGGAAATACCTTGAATGAAGTAACCCTCCTTATAAAGGATTCCTACTGCAACCAGGGGCATACCGAGATCGCTAGCTTCTTTGAGATAGTCCCCAGAAAGGACCCCCAAACCGCCGGCGTAGATAGGCAGTGCCTCATGAAGCCCGAATTCAGCGCAAAAGTAGGCAACTGGTTGGTTGAGCCACTCTGGGTGGTGTCGTGCATACCAAGTATTATCCCCACCAGTCATATAATCATCGAACGCCTGGATCACACGATCGTATAGATCCAAATAATGGCTATCATGTGTGGCAGCTACTAGATGATCGTGCTCGACGAGTCGGAGGAAGCTGACCGGGTTATGGTGGGCAACCTCCCATGTCTCTCTATCGATGAGCTCGAAGATCTGATCCGCATCCCTGCCCCACGTCCACCATAAGTTATAGGCTAGATCGGTCAGTCGACGCAGTCGTCGCGGCAGGTTGAAGGTATTAGAAGGTGAGCTGGTCGGCATTTTTCCAAATGTCATAATTTTCACAACCTTGCGGTCGCCTACTTCTAAGATAGTAGTCGCCCATAGATAAAACTCAGATTATGGAGCTTTGCGGCTAACGCTTGGGTTAGTTGCCCCTCGGTGACCCGCCACCGCCAATTTCCCTCCGTTGTGCCAGGTAAGTTCATTCGCGCCTGGTTGCCAAGTCCAAGGACATCTTGAAGAGGGGCTAGCACCCAACCAGCCACCGAAGCCCATACCGCCCGGATCATATCCCATGATATATCAATCCCATCACTAGCCAAGTAGCGACGGCAGAAGGCACGAACAGGCTCCGGGGCAGACTCATACCAGCCCATAGTGGTGTCGTTATCGTGAGTGCCTGTGTACGTCACGCAATGCCGCGGGTAGTTATGGGGAAGGAATTCGTGCATTGGGTTACCGTCAAAAGCAAACTGAAGGATTTTCATCCCAGGGAGATCGAACTCGTCCCGAAGCGCGGTTACCTCCGGTGTAATGAAGCCAAGATCCTCGGCGATGATCGGCAAATCACCCAACGACTGCTGTAAAGCCTGGAGGAACGATGCCCCAGGACCAGGTACCCACCGACCGGTTTCAGCTGTGGGCGCATCTGCTGGAATCTCCCAGCAAGCCTCAAATCCGCGAAAGTGGTCTAGTCGGACAATGTCAACCATTTCCAGCACCGCCTTGAAGCGATTGATCCACCAGCGATACCCTTCAGTTTGTAATACATCCCAGCGGTAAACTGGATTGCCCCAAAGCTGTCCCGTGGGACTAAAATAGTCGGGAGGAACTCCACCCACCATGAGAGGTTCACCTTCCTCGTCGAGCTGGAACACCTCTGGATTAGCCCAGACATCAGCGCTGTCGTGCGCTGCAAAGATGGGAATATCCCCGATAATTGTTATCCCAACTGCGGCTGCGCGCTGCCGAACCACTGACCACTGGCGAAAGAATAAAAACTGACGGAACTTTTGCGCCTCGATCTCTTCCACCCATTGTTCCGCAGCTCGGGCAAGTGCCTCCGGTTGCCTTCTTACCAAGTTCTGTCCCCACGCCGTCCAAGAAACGCCTTGGTGATCTTTCTTAAGAACCATAAATAGCGCAAAATCCTCCAGCCAAGCAGATTGTGCATGGCAAAAGGATTGGAAGTCATCCTCCAAATGGCGAGCTACACCCTTGTGGTAATTATCCATGGCGAGGGTAAGCAGTCTCTCCTTGTAATCCATCACCAAGCTGTAATCGACACGGTTGGGAGGGCAATCTGGTCGTGGATCCAAGTCCTGCGATGAAAGCAAACCTTCTTCAACTAAACGATCGAGACTAATCAGCAAGTAATTGCCGGCGAAGGATGAGAAGCTCTGGTATGGTGAATCCCCGTAGCCGGTCGGACCCAGAGGAAGGACCTGCCAGAGCCGGCAGCCTGCCTCTACCAACCAGTCTATCCAATCCAGTGCCGCTGGACCAAAATCACCAATGCCATACGGTCCGGGCAAAGACGTTGGGTGCAGGAGGATACCGCCTGATCGTTCAAACATTACGAATCCCTCCTCTAGCAATTATCTTCCCTACAGCACTTAGCTTCTAGCGGACGGCTGACAGCTCACCGCTCCTGCGCTAATCATCCTCGATCTCTCGGGTAAAAGGAACAAAACGCACACCACCTAAGCTTATCGAGTCGAATTTGTCTTCATCTACTCTCATGACCCGCCACAGTTCCTGGTATCCACCTACTGGTCCGACGGGGATGACCATAATCCCACCAATCTTTAACTGAAACTTCAGTGGTTGCGGGACATGACCCGGCGCGGCGGTGACGATCACCGCGTCGAAGGGCGCTTCCTCCTCCCAGCCGAAGTAGCCATCCGCGTGGCGTACATGCACATTCTCGTAGCCCAACCGCTCCAAACGTTCGCTAGCCGCTTCCGCCAAGGGTCCGATGATCTCTATCGTGTATACCTCCACCCCCAACTCCGCCAGCACTGCCGCCTGATAGCCTGACCCGGTGCCGATCTCCAGCACCCGATCGCCCTCCCCAACCCCCAATTCCTGCGTCATCAGCGCTACGATGTAGGGCTGGGAAATTGTCTGCCCGTAACCGATTGGCAGGGGGTGATTTTCGTACGCCATATCGAGATAGTCCTCGGGTACGAAGAGGTGACGCGGTGTCCGCCGTATCGCGTCAATTACCAGAGGATCGTCGATCCCATAGCCAATAATCCCC
>JAUVOZ010000161.1 GCA_030598885.1 Anaerolineae bacterium
AGCTTGCTGATTTCAGCGCGTGTTTGCACTCTCAGCTTGGCGTCCAGGTTGGAAAGCGGTTCGTCGAATAGGAAGACCTTGGGCTCGCGCACAATCGCCCTGCCTACAGCCACTCGCTGGCGCTGGCCGCCCGACAGTTGGCGAGGTTTACGCGCAAGCAGATCTCCTATCCCCAAAATATCTGCTGCCTTCTGTACTCGCTGCTTAATCTCTTGTTTTGGCGTCTTGCGTAGTTTGAGCCCAAAAGCCATATTGTCAAAGACTGACATGTGTGGGTAGAGGGCATATGATTGGAACACCATTGCGATGTCGCGATCCTTGGGGGCGACGTCGTTAACTACCCGGTCGTCGATAAAAATCCTTCCTTTTGTTGTCTCCTCCAAGCCCGCCAGTAATCGTAGGGCAGTGGTTTTTCCACAGCCTGACGGCCCAACCAGCACGATGAACTCCTTGTCCTCTATATGAAGATCCATATCGTTTACTGCAATGACTTCTCCGAACGTTTTAGTAACTTGTTCGTAGGTTACGCTGGCCATGGGCCATCCTCCTTTGGTTTGGGTATAGTACCGTTAATTATACACCCCATCCGATACATTGCCTTATAAGCGAATTTAATTGTTAGGTTGACGGTCGTTAGGCTCTCTGGTATATTCGACAAGGTGAATTCAAAGATGGGTGACTCAAGTGAAGATCATGTAATAGCCTTCCATTGGCGGCGTTTGGGACGGTGGCTCAAGCCGGGTCTAGGTGTAAAACGATGGTTGGTGGTGTTGGTCGTCGGGACCACCCTGATAGGCTTGGGGTTGGCGGTCCTTCTCCTCGATATCTATCGTGCTTATCCTGAATCACCCTGGCTGGCCTTGCTTAGTCTGAGTGCTCTGCCAAGGTGGTTACGAGCTCTGGTGTTAAGCTTGGCCGGTTTAAGTTTGCTCCTGATCGCTGTATTTTCTTTGAACCGCACATTGCTTGCCCCTTATATCCGACCCGGTAAATCAGTTGTTGAAGCGGTGGCTCAGCATCGTCGACTGGAGCGAGGGCCGAAGATTGTAACTATAGGTGGTGGCACTGGATTGTCAACCTTGCTGAGGGGTCTGAAGCGACATTCAGGTAATTTAACCGCCATCGTCACAGTTACCGATGATGGTGGATCTTCAGGAAGACTGCGACGCTCGTTAGGCTTGCCTCCACCAGGGGACATCCGCGCCTGTATCGCTGCGTTATCAGACGATGAGGACCTGCTTACCCAACTGTTCCAATATCGTTTTGTTGAGGGAGATGAATTAAACGGTCACTCCTTTGGCAACCTCTTCATCGCTGCTCTTGCTGGAGTTACCGGCAGTTTCGATCAGGGAATCATGGAGGCGGCAAGGATCCTTTCCATTCGCGGCAAAGTGCTTCCCTCAACCCTCAAGGATGTAACCCTGGTCGCAGATAAAATCCCCAGCTTGGCCTCGGAGGCTTTCCGGATTAAAGGCGAAAGTCTCATCCCAGAAACATCGGGACGAATCCGTCGTGTTCACCTTGAACCAAATGACCCGCCTGCATACCCTGGTGCGATCCAAGCCCTCCTCAGCGCTGATATGATAATTATTGGCCCCGGCAGCTTGTATACCAGTGTCTTACCCAATCTGCTTGTGCCGGATTTAGTCAAAGCCATTCGGGCAGGACAGGCTTTCAAGGTATATGTATGTAATGTGGCTACTCAGCTTGGAGAAACGGAAGGATATGACTGCCAGCAGCACCTGGAGGCAATCGAACGCCATGTTGGGCGTGGCTTGGTGGATATTGTCATTGCCAACGATCGCCTAGATTACCCCCTTCCAGATCGGATCTCTCCAGTAGCCCCGTCAGTTGGGGAAGATATGATGGTTCCAATCTACACTGCGGACCTGGTTGACCCGGTGCGCTCATGGCGTCATGACTCGGCTAAATTAGCTGATAAGCTGATCGATCTACTTGAAGAGAGGACTGGTCCACTTGATCTGTCACCTGGAGATCGACTCGAACCAACAACTAGTTTGAACTGATTAAGAATAGGAGATTATCATGGCAGCTCGAATAGGAATCAACGGATTTGGACGTATCGGACGACAGGTCTTGAAGGTGATGAAGGAGAATTATCCTGACGATTTCGACGTCGTAGCCTTCAATGATCTAGGCAACCTTGAGACGATGGCTCATCTATTCCGCTATGACTCCAACTATGGTGCCTACCAAGGCAGTGTTGAGGTCAAAGAAGATGGGCTGGTTATCGAAGGGGATTTCATCAAAGCATTATCGCTGCCCAATCCTGATGCGCTGCCGTGGAAGGACATGGGCGTAGAGATCGTAATCGAGAGCACAGGCATTTTTCGTGCTCGTGAGGATGCAGCTAAGCATCTCGAGGCGGGAGCAAAGAAAGTGATTATCACTGCTCCAGCCAAAGGACCTGACCTGACGGTTGTCTTAGGTGTAAACCAGGGTGACTATGACCCAGCCAAGCATCACATCATTTCTAACGCCTCTTGCACTACCAATTGCCTGGCGCCGGCGGTTAAAGTCGTGCAGGAAGCTTTCGGCATCACCAAAGGCTTAATGACCACTATCCACTCATATACCTCCGGCCAACGGATCCTCGACCTGCCCCACAAGGATCTTCGAAGGGCGCGCGCAGCGGCGCTAAACATCATTCCCACTACAACCGGTGCTGCCAGAGCCCTTGCTTTGGTGATCCCGGAACTGGAGGGGAAGTTCGATGGCTTCTCCATGCGCGTTCCCACCCCAACTGTATCTGTTGTGGATTTCGTCGCCGGCTTGGAGCGTCCAGCGACGACCGAGGCCCTTCACCAGGCTCTCCGCAACGCAGCTAATGGACCGATGAAGGGAATCCTGGGTTTCTCTGAGGAGCCCTTAGTCAGCATAGACTACAAGATGGACCCCCGGTCGAGCATTGTTGACGCGCAATTCACCTTTGTCCTTGATGAAGATATGGTGAAGGTAGTCGCCTGGTATGACAATGAGTGGGGTTACTCAGTGCGTACCGCAGACCTTGCATTACTAGTGGCAAAATCGCTATAAAGACATAGAGCGCGGTGTAGCTTAATCAGCTATGCCGCGCTAGGATTCAAACCCATGTTCAACAAAAAGACGATAAGGGATGTCGACCTGAAAGGGCAGCGGGTGCTAGTTCGGGTCGATTTTAATGTACCCCTGGATGAGGGTGCCGTCGCGGACGATACACGCCTCCGAGCATCGTTGCCTACATTGAATTATTTAATTGCGGAAGATGCAGCGGTTATCCTTTGCTCCCACCTTGGTCGCCCGAAGGGTAAAGTTATCCCCGAACTCTCACTAAGACCAGTGGCGAAACGACTTTCGGAATTGCTTGATCGACCGGTGGCTTTTGTCGCTGACTGCATCGGGACGGATGTTCAGGCTGCAGTAGAGAGATTGAAACTTGGCGAGGTGCTATTGCTTGAGAACACCCGTTTCTATCCACAAGAGAGAGCAAACGATCCGGATTTCGCGGCTGATCTTGCCTCCTTGGCTGATTTATTTGTTAACGACGCCTTCGGATCCGCTCACCGAGCTCATGCTTCTACCGCGGGGGTAGCCCACCATCTACCGGCAGTAGCTGGATTCCTGATGGAAAAAGAGCTCAATTACTTAGGTGCTGCCTTGGAAGAGCCAGAACGCCCCTTCGTCGCTATTTTAGGCGGAGCGAAAATTTTAGACAAAATCGGTGTAGTTGAACGGTTGCTTGAGCAATCTGACCGTCTACTGATCGGTGGCGCGATGGCCAACACGTTTCTTGCCGCTAGTGGACTTGACATGGCTGAATCGCTCGTCGAGGAAGAATCCTTTGAGACTGCACGTGGATTGCTTGAACGGGCAGGGGACCGTCTGCTTTTACCCACTGATCTAGTCGTAGCTGATTCATTCGCGGCTGACGCGATGAAGAAGGTGGTGGCGGTGAACGCGGTCCCAGCTGGCTGGCGTGCAATGGATACGGGACCCGAGACGATAATCAACTTTAAGCGAGCACTTCAGGGAGCGCGGCTTGTGGTTTGGAACGGCCCGATGGGAGTATTTGAGTTTGCACCCTTTGCTGCCGGGACAAACGCGTTGGCCGAGGCGGTAGCAGCATGCGATTGTACGACAATCATCGGTGGGGGGGATTCTGCCGCCGCTGTTCGGAAAGCGGGCTTGGTGGATCAGATAAGCCATGTCTCTACCGGTGGTGGTGCCTCCTTGGAATTTCTCGAGGGAAAGCCCTTGCCGGGGGTTACAGTGCTCATCGATCGCGACTCGCCT
>JAUVOZ010000109.1 GCA_030598885.1 Anaerolineae bacterium
CGGGCTCGTTCGGGATGACATTAACAAGTAGTTGTCACTCCGAGCAGCTATGCTGCGAGGAGTCTCCACGCTACCAGCATAATTCCCTGACGAAGCTCCGGAGGAGATCCCTCGCTCCCAGAGTTCGTTCGGGAGAACACGTTTGATGATATTGACTTTAGCAGATGAAGAGGTCCGGGGAATCACTATCACTTACTGTTTAGAACGGCGATCATTTCATCGTGAATATGACCGTTGGTTGCCAGGATCGATGTCGGCTCGGCGAAGACTTCTTCGCCTCCGTCGATGCGAGTAACCAGCCCTCCAGCTTCCTTCACCATGAGCAGTCCCGCTCCCCAGTCCCAAGGCCACAAGCGCATTTCCCAATAACCGTCAAACCGCCCCGAGGCCACATATGCTAAATCTAGAGCGGCTGCTCCTAACCGTCGCACCCCTCGCGATTGGAGGATCAGTCTAGCGAAATGATCGAGGTTGTTATCCGGATTGGTGCGCATGTCGTAGGGGAAACCGGTCGACAATAGACTTTCGTTGAGTGTCGTGGCAGCGGAGACGTGCAGGCGGCGGTCGTTGAGCCATGCGCCACCATCGATGGTGGCATGGAAAAGCTCATCTCGCATCGGGTCGTAGATCACCCCTAGCAGCGGTTGGCTCCCTTGGGCGAAAGCGAGAGAGATGACGAAGATGGGGATGCCATGGGCGAAGTTTGTGGTGCCGTCGAGTGGGTCGATAAACCAGCAGTGCTCGCCTTCCCCGACTAACCCTTTCTCCTCGGCCATGATGGCATCGTTGGGAAAAGCCTGTTGGATGCCCTTGACAAGCAATTGCTCGGAGCGCAGGTCGAACTCTGTTATTAGGTCGATTTCCCCCTTGTAGTTGACCTCGGTTACTTGGTCATACCCCTCACGGAGCAGCGCGCCTGCTTGACGCGCCAGGTCAGTAGCAATTGTGAGCCTATCTTCTGTCATGTTAGTGTATTCCTTTTAATGTTGTGTATGCGATGTAGTTCGACAGCGACATCTTCGCGCTCACTCCTGACGCTGCCAAACCGACAGCGTCTCAATATGGTAGGTTTGCGGAAAGAGGTCGATGGGTGTGCAACGTTCCAGATGGTAGCCAGCCTTCGCCAGACGTTGGCCATCTCGGGCAAGTGTGGCTGTGTCGCAGGAGACGTAAACCAGGCGTGGTGGGGCTAAATTAATCAGCAGCTTGAGGACTTCCCGGCTGAGCCCGGCGCGTGGCGGGTCGACCAGCACTGCGTCGGGTTGGGATTGGATGGAAGACAGGGCGACATCGACCGTCGCCTCATAAAGCTCGATGTCGTTATATTCATCCAGGTTTTCTACGAAGTCTGCGCATGCCCAGGGGGACTCCTCGACGGCAACCAGAAGGGCTCCTGCTCGGGCTAAGAAAGCGCTGAACAGACCAACCCCAGCGTATAAATCGAAAACTGTCTCACCTGGTCGGACCTCGATCGCTTCCAGCACGCGACTGACCAACTCACCAGCCAGGACAGTGTGCACCTGGAAGAAAGAATGAGCCGAGACTTGAAAGGTGCGATCGAGCACCTCGATTGGAAGGAAACCATCACCGGCCATCACGGATGTGCCAACTGGACTGAACCAGACGACCGAAGCCGGGAGGTCGATGACCATTTCGACCTCGGGTTCGCCTTTGCCATGTAATATGATCATTCTCGCGCCCCCGGCACCAACGCGTAGCGCAACCCGATCCAGGCCTGGGATGGTCTCCAGATCAAGGCGAGGCCATAGATCGGTTAGGTCCGGTTCAGGGAGGTAGCACTCCTCGATGGAGACGATGTGATTCGAGTTGGCAGCCATGAAGCCCAGCCGACCATCTGATGTCAGACTGAACTGTAGATTATTGCGAGTGTGCCATGGTGAGGGGGAGGCGACAGTGGCCTCGACGGGTGGGTCCTTGAATCCGCCGAGTCGCTCCAACTGTGAACGCACGATTTCAGTTTTTATCCGTAACTGCTCGGAGTAGGGCATGTGCTGGTAATGGCAGCCCCCGCAATCAGCGAAATGACGGCAACGAGGTGCAATCCGCTGGGGTGAGACATCGATTACCTCTACCAGTCGGGCGCGAGCCCAGCGCTGATGTACCTCGACAGTTTCCACTCGCACCCGTTCACCTGGCAAAGCGAACGGTACGAAGATCATCCTGTTATCAGCGTCGCGGCCAAAGGCGTCACCGCCGTAGGCCATCCCGGTAAGCGTGAGGTCGAGTATATTCATCTTGATCGCCAGTGAAATCAGGGATGGAAAGCCTGTTTGTAGCCTCCTTTACCGCATTCACTATGGGACCATTCTATCAGACCAGGTAGGGTAGCCAATAGACCGGTTGGAATCGAATTCAAGCAACCTAATTCAAGAATATTAATATAAATATTTATATTATTGAAGTAATACTTGACAATAGTTATAGTTATGCTATAATGTTGCGGAATTATTGAAGGTTACCTTTACTTTATCAAGTAAAAGTCAGATTAATGGAATTTAGAATACATTTTGGAAAAACCGTATTTGCAGAGCATCAACCTGCGAGGCGACAAACGCCGAAGCATGGGTCTGATATCCTTGCCCGGCATAGCAGTCGCAATCATCTAGGGAGAGTCGCCCTCTCGTGGCTTGGAGCGTTATTGGTTAAGGCGGGGACCTCGATGGAGAGGGTGACCGACGAGTGGGTATCGGTAGATGGATGATAGAGTGGATGCATGCTGGTGTTTGGGTTTCGACAATGATGGAGTTGGGAAGGAGTTGAGGGTATGAATCCTATGCTCACCACCTGTCCGGTTTGCGGCGAGCGGTTAGAGATCACTCGCTTTGAATGTCGTAGTTGTGATACCACCATCGAAGGGCACTTTGACATCGGTCGTCTTGGTCGACTCTCTGGTGAGCAGTTAGCCTTCGTTGAAACGTTTATTCGGTGTGAGGGCAAGCTTAGTCGGATGGAACCTGAATTGGGAATGTCTTATCCGACAATTCGTGCTCGATTGAATGAAGTTATTCAGACGTTAGGTTTCCCGGTTGGACCGGTGGCACCGCAGATGAGTGACGAGGAGAGACATCGTGTTCTTGACGACCTGGCCAGCGGGGCGATCACCCCCGAGGAGGCTATGCTTCGGTTGGAAGGAGAGTGAGGCTCAGGACATCGTAACGTGAGGCTCGAGCAAGGAGGTTAGAAGATGGAAAAGGTCAAGATGGAGGTAGGCGAAGCACCGACGGTGAATATCGAGTCGATTGGGGGAGATCTTCGGCTGTCTGGTAGAAATGACACCCAATTTGAAGCTCAGGCACCAGAGAAGGGCAGTCTCAACGTTGAACAAGACGATAATCAGATCAGTGTCACCTGCCGTTCTGGTTGCCTGATCTTTCTCCCCGTCGGCGCACGGGTCGAGGTCGAGCAAGTTGGCGGAGACGCAAGAGTGACGGGTCTTACCAATGAAGTGATGATGAAAACGGTGGGGGGCGATCTAAGCCTGCGTCGAGTGGGTCGGTCAACCTTCGAGCTTATCGGGGGAGACCTGTATGCCCGCAAGGTGGATGGCGATCTTACCGTTGACCGGATCGGCGGCGACGCGGTTGCGGAAAAGGTGGAAGGGGATGTCCGCTTACGCGCGGTTGGTGGGGATCTCGTGTTACACAAAGTAACCGGCTTGGTGGAAACCACGGTTGGTGGTGATGCCAGCCTTACCCTTTCCCCAAGTGCGGAGACACACTCAGTTGTCCATGCCGGTGGTGACCTGTCTTGCCGTCTTCCTGAGGATGTCTCGGCAAGTATCACCGTACATGCGGGCGGGGATATTGCATTACCCTCCGATGTTGAGCGAGAGGACACCGACGAGGGGACGACCTTCCGTTTGGGCGATGCTGAAGCCACGATAGAGCTCTCAGCAGGTGGTAACCTGTGGTTACGTGTAGGGAAGGGAGAGGTGGACTACGCGGAGGATATAGTGGGGAGTGTGATGGGCGAGCTGGATGGTAGACTTGCCGAGATGGAAGCGCGCTTCAACGCGATAGGCGCTGGGATGTATGCCTTCGATGCCGAGCGTATTGGGGCAAGGGTCCGCCGTTCGGTGGCCCGAGCAAGGCGAAAGGCAGCCAAAGCTCAATCTCGGGCGGAGAAGCGGGTCGCCAGGCGCAAGCGTGGGCGAACCATCACCTTTGGCACCTCTGAACCACAGACACCTAAGGTGAGCGAAGATGAGCGGCTGGCGGTCCTGCGTATGCTGGAGAAAGGCACCATCTCGGTTGAGGAGGCTGAGAAGTTACTTCGTAGTTTGGGGAGTGAAGCCTGACAGCTGCGGTTATTACTCAGTCCCGGAGCGAACGCTCCGGTCTACGACCGATCGATCCGCGCCGTGACATGCGCGCAGTTGCCGATCTGATTGAGAGCGCCTTTGCTGGTGGTCTTGATCCCGACGGGCGCCGGATGTTGCGTTGGATGCGCAGGCTCAGTCGCGTCGGTTGGATCGGCTGGGTTCTTAACTACTGGTTGCTACCTCCAGCAGCTCACCCGTTTGGGTTTGTGTGGGAGGTAGATGGTCGCATAGTGGGTAACGCCAGCTTGCTGAGGGTTGAGGGGTGTCCAAGGCGGTGGGTTCTTTCCAATGTGGCGGTCTACCCCGATCACCGAAGGCGAGGGATAGGACGGGCTCTGGTCCAGGCTTCGATCGATATGGTCCAGCGTCGCCGGGGGGAGGTAATCTTGCTGCAAGTGGAGCGAGACAATCGGGATGCCCAGGTTCTTTACGCTTCGTATGGTTTTAGACCGCTATCCACCCGTACGACCTGGGTCCGGCGAAAGTATCAAGCCTTGCCGGTAACGGCGGAGTATGGCCTCGCACGTCGGCGGAAACGAGGGGAGTGGCATGAGCAGTGGGAGCTTGCCCGTCGAGTGTATCCAGAGGGCTTGATCTGGCCATTTCCGGTGGCAGCAAGTCTTTTCCATCCGCACAGTTTGACCGGCGCATTCGGTCTTCATAGCATGCGGCATTGGGTTTGGTCGGAAGGCGGCAAGTTATTAGCTAGCTTGGTTGCGCGCAGGGGGATTGAGCGTGGAAGCTGGCGCCTGATCCTGGTCGCCGAACCGCAGGCGCGCGGACGGGTGGAAGTGGGTTTGTTGGCGCGGGTTTTGGATGATCTCACTCCCAGCGATCACATAGTGCTTGACTATCCGGCTGGTTTGGCTGAAGTGGAATTGAGAGAACTCGGCTTCCAACCCGAGCGTACGCTCACCTGGATGGCGTTCGACATGAGTAACTATTTAAATGGATGAGCTTATGGGGATCAAAGGCCGCTTGATGTCTTGGAGGTAAAGCGGTCACTGTAGTGACAGAAGAGATATGACTTTTTATTCGAACTGGTGGAAGGATTATTTAGAGGGCGAAGCAGCTGATGGTTGAGGGAGGGATGAATGATGGGTGAGGACGATAAACCGGAAGAGATACTTAACCAATTAGAGGAAGGCGTTATCGACGTTGAGGAGGCAGTCCGCCGACTGGTGGGCGAGGATGAGGTGACTCATCGGGTGAAAGCGGAACCGCCACAAGTACCCCATCGTTGGCGAGCCTGGTGGCTGATCCCCTTCTCAATTGGTCTTGGATTGACAGCCGCGGGGGCTGGGGTGGCGACATTGGGTGGCTGGTGGTGGTTGTGTGCCGGTTGGTTGCTGCTCATAGGGATCACACTCCTAACCCTGGCTGCGGCGACCAGTCGCTCGCCCTGGGTGCATGTGAGGGTGGACACCGGGCACGAGAGTTGGCCGCGACGAATTGCGATCAGCCTGCCGCTCCCCATTCGGTTCACAGCCTGGGTGTTGCGGGTCTTCGGCCCTCGGGTGAAGGGTCTGGATCAAACGGCTATCGCTGAGTTATTGCTTGCATTGGATGAAGGCGTCTTTTCTGATGGACCGATTTTCGTCGAGGTCGATGATGATACAGTCGGTGAGAAGGTTCAAGTTTATTTAGGTTGAACTGGGAGGTGCTTGATGGCCACAGAAGAACGAATGAAGATCTTGAAGATGATTGAGGAGGGTAAGATCACAGCTGAGGAAGGGACTCGGTTGCTGGCAGCCCTCGGTAAACAGAAGCGCAAGCGGCCCGTCTCACCAGAGGGTGAACCGAGCTGGTTGCGGGTGCGGGTGACAGATATTAATTCCGGTAAAGAAGCGGTCAGAGTCAATCTTCCATTTAGCTTGGTCAATGTCGGCCTGAAGATGGGAGCTCGTTTCGTCCCCGACATTGAACAGGAGCTGGCGATGGAGGAGCTGGCTGAAGCTTTAAAAGAGGGACTTACCGGTAAAATCGTTGACATTGTCGATGAGGAAGATGGCAAGCGGGTCGAAATTTTCATCGAGTAACCTGCTGTATGCAAGTGCAACCCGCGCGAGGTGAACCCCGGGCTATATCGCGTTTACTGCAAGATGGTTTCTCCTCAGTGCCTTGGTATCTTAGGAGGTTGAGATGGGACGTTTTATTCTCCGTTGGGCGATCAATGCGGCTGCGCTATACCTGGCCGTAGGCACCGGTTGGATCTCGGGTATCCATGCTGAGAGCACCTCCGGGTGGGCAATCATGGCAATGGCGTTGGTGTTCACCGTGGTTAACGCCTTGCTACGCCCACTGCTGAAGATTCTTACTTGTCCCTTAATCTTGCTTACTCTGGGTCTATTTACATTGATCATTAACACTTTTCTCTTCTGGCTGACTGGGATGATCGGCAACTTGTTTCCTGAAAGTTTCGGGTTTGTAATCGACAGCATTGGCTGGGCTTTCTTGGGGGCGTTGGTGGTGA
>JAUVOZ010000172.1 GCA_030598885.1 Anaerolineae bacterium
CTTAGAATCAGCTTACAATTGGACAACCAAATTGGGACATTGTAGAATGCAAGCGATGGAAGCCCAAATTGCCGTATCGAAAATCGGAAAGTACGCTACTTCTACCAGCGGAGATACCCTGGAGATGGTTGAACGTCCTGGAGGCGGCCTTTCTTTCGTGTTGGTGGATGGCCAACGATCTGGCAAATCAGCCAAAGCTATCTCTAACATCGTCGCTCGTAAAGCGATCAGTCTGCTTGCAGATGGTGTACGTGACGGCGCTGCCGCCCGGGCTGCTTCAGATTATTTATATACCTATCGCGCCGGCAAAGTTTTGGCTACATTGAATATTATCTCCATCGACCTGCAAAGCCAGACCCTGGTGATCGTACGTAACAATCCTGCCCCGGTAATTCTTATCCTTGATGGTAGCCTTAGTGTCCTCGATGAACCAGTCGATCCGGTTGGCATTCGACGTGAGATTCGTCCCACGATTAATGAGATCCCCCTCACTCCTGGCTTGGCAGCAGTCGTTTTCACCGACGGATTGACCCTCGCCGGCGAACGCATTGGACAACGCATGGACATCGTGCGCTGCATCAAGGATTTGTTGGACGTAGGACCACCAGACCCAAAACGCTGGGCCGGCGAACTGCTACACCACGCAGTATCCCTCGATCAAGGTCGTCCCATAGACGACATCAGTGTGCTCGTGGTAGCTATTTTACCCCGTCAGGGAGACGACGTGCGATACCTCACCACTCGGATGCCCCTCTAAGCGAGGCAAGGGAATATAATCCCATGAGAGGGAAAGATATTGTTCTCAGCATCGCTATTGTTGGCCCCTGCGCAGCGGGAAAATCTACCCTTGCCCACGCACTTCAATCCCGGGGACTGGGTGCCCGTCAAATCGCTCAAGAACACTCCTACGCTCCAAGCATGTGGCAGCACCTCAGCCGACCCGATTTGTTGATCTTCTTGGACGCTTCTTATGAAGTCTGTACTCAACGGAAAAACCTAAATTGGCTTCCACGAGATTACACCAAACAAGTTCATCGCCTAGAACATGCACGCAAACATTGTCACATCTATGTGAACACCGATGGTCTGACCCCAGAAGAGGTTCTTGAGCAAGTATTAACTGCTGATGTTTTGACCTTATTAGGTAGATGAATATCCTGGTCGCGGAAAATGTATCAGGGTACTAGTACTGCATTTAATATAATCGTTTACACTCCAGAAGGTCCTTAACGTTGCGAATCATCATGCGTCGAGGGTATAATCGACTAGCTTTGCCAGCCCTCCTTGGACCGAGCGGCTGGTTTTTCATGGAAGACGGAGGCTCTACATCGTATGAAGCAACGACAAATCCTACGCTTGATCTTCATCATCATCCTCACCTCTGCCGCCGTCTGGGTTGTGCTCCCAAACAACCCTGGCATTCACCTTAGGAATCTCGATCGTGATCTCGAGGTGGTGTCCGGATTGGATCTACAGGGCGGTCTGCGGGTAATCCTTCAAGCCGATTTTCCAGAAGATGTGATGATATCCAGTGAGAATATAAACGACGCCAGGAATATCATCGAGAACCGCCTCAAAAGGCTTGGCGTTGCGGATCCTCCGGTTCAGGTCTTAGGCTCTTCACAAATCCTGGTCGAATTGCCCAATATCAGTGACCCTGATCAAGTAATAGCCACTATCAAGGAAATCGGTCTCCTGGAGTTCATTGAGATCGATTCCTCGGACCTGGTCTACTTGCAGGAGGATGTGTCAATCATAACTGACTTCGGCAGGATTGGACCAGAACCCGCTCAAGAAACGGTGACCCCCATCGCCTCAGATACACCTGAATCAGAGCCTAGCCCGACGATTACCCCCACAACAGTTGAAGACGCCTCGGAGGCAGAACCCACGCCAACAATCGAAGCTCCTCCAGATGATGTCGAGATCAGTCCCACCACTGATCAAAAGGTCTTTCACACTGTCATGACCAACGACCACGTAGACAGCGCTAGCAGTTCCCAAGATCGTGATGGGAACACCTTCATATCCTTTCTATTAACCGAGGAGGGGACTCAGATCTTTGGCAACTATACTAGCGCCCACGTAGGGGATATCCTTGGCGTCATATTGGATAAAAGAGTAATCTCAGCCCCACGCATTAGCCAAGCCATAACCGAGGGCAATGCGATCATTCCAGTACTACTATCTCTTGAACAGGCCAACAATCTGGCGGCGCAAATCCAGTTCGGCCCCCTTCCTATGCCTCTTATGGCTGTTGAGAGTAAGGCCATTGGCCCTGTATTGGGTGAGGATTCGCTACAGAAAAGCGCTATCGCTGGTTTAATCGGTATGGGTTTTATAATGATCTTCATGGTCCTCTACTACCGTTTACCAGGTGTGCTGGCCAGCTTGATCTTGCTCGTTTATGCGACGATAACCTTGGCTATGTTCAAATTAATTCCTGTAACCCTTACTTTGCCAGGCGTTGCCGGGTTCGGGTTATCAATCGGAATTGCGGTCGATGCGTATGTGCTGATCTTCGAACGTCTAAAGGAAGAGCTACGCAATGAACGAAGTATGAACCAAGCGATCGATCTGGGATTCTCCCTCGCCTGGCCATCTATTCGGGATTCAAACATCTTAACTCTGATCATCTGCGCCGTCCTTTACTGGTTCGGCAACACATTCGAAGCAAGCATTGTTAGAAGCTTTTCCATCACTCTGACGCTTGGTGTTCTAATCAATCTATTCACAGTAATCACAGTCTCCCGAGAATTCTTACACCTTATCCTCGACAACATTAACGTTATCGATCACCCTCGCTGGTTCGGGATTTAGGAGCACAAGAATGCTAAATATCATTAGCCGGCGGTATTGGTTCTTCGTTCTCTCGCTGCTGGTGATCATCCCTGGGCTCATAGCCCTGGCGGTTTGGGAACTTCCCTTAGCGATTGACTTCACCGGTGGGACACTGCTTGAAGTCCGATTTGAATCAGGCGAACCCCCTTCCCCAGCCGAGGTGGTCGTTCTTTTTGAGGAATTAGACATAAACACTCCATGGGTTCAGAGTGCGGGTGCTACCGACATCGTGGTTCGGAGCAAACCAATAAACGAAGCCATTAAGACCAACGTCATCAACCAGATGGAAAACCGGTTCGGTGGACCAATCACCGTTGTACGCTTTGATACCATCGGTCCTTCTATGGGAGAGGAAGTAGTCATACAAACCCTTTATGCAATTGGGTTGACCATGTTGGGCATTATGGTCTACATCATATATACCTTTCGTGAAGTGCCACATGCGTTCCGCTACGGTCTCACCGCGATCATCTCGATAATGCATGACGTAGCAGTCGTAGTCGGAATCGAGGCCATCTTCGGACACTTCCTCGGCTGGGAGATCGATTTATTATTCCCGATCTCCTTGTTGATAATCATCAGTTTCTCAGCGTACGACTCAATCGTTATCTTCGATCGCATACGTGAGAACCTGCGCGTTCACCGTAGGTTGGATTATGAAACACTGGTCAATCACTCGATCCTACAGACGCTTGATCGATCGATTATCACCCGACTTACAGTTATGCTCGCCATATTGGCAATATTGCTCTTCGGTGGTGTTACGACCAGGCAATTTGCTATCATCCTGCTGATCGGTCTATTCAGCGGCACCTATTCCTCGATCTTCATCGCCTCGCCGATCCTGGTCTTGTGGGAGAACCGAGAGTGGCGATGGTGGTTCAGCAGAAAGAATGCAAGGACGGGGTAACCCACCCCTACATCTAATTGTAACCGCACCCTTTAGGGTGCGAATTGATACGCAGGCTAAAGCCTGCGACTACAGAATTACTCATTCGTATCATCAACCACCGGGGCACAACGACAATAACCAAATGTAGCCGCACCCTTTAGGGTGCGTTTTGATGTGCAGGCTGGAGCCTGCGGCTAC
>JAUVOZ010000072.1 GCA_030598885.1 Anaerolineae bacterium
CCACATACCCCCAACCCTTATCCAGACCCGGGGCCAAAGTCACGAATATTGGTCGCAGCTGCTCAACCACCTCCGTTTCACCGCCAATCATCATACTGTAACCTTCGGTTAATCCCCATACACCTCCGCTAGTCCCCACATCGACGAGGTGAATCCCATGTTCCTTGAGGGCTTTCGCCCGACGTATGGTGTCTTTGTAATTGCTATTACCGCCATCGATCACGATGTCTCCGGAGGATAGAATACTCATCAGGGCTTTGATCGTCGCCTCGGTTGGGTCCCCTGCCGTTACCATGATCCAGACAGCTCGTGGTGCGGCCAATTTATTGGCCAGATCCTCGAGCGATTCCGCTCCTATAGCGCCTCCTTCAACCAAAACCTTAACCTTGGTGAGGTCACGATTGTAGACCACCATTTGGTGCCCGCCCTTCAGCAGACGAGTGGTCATATTGGCGCCCATCTTCCCCAGACCAACCATACCAAGTTCCATTAGATTTCTCCTTTTAAACGGTTACCCATTCGAAAACTTACCCAAGGCATCAACTTCGATGTTCGAGTACATTCCGTCAACAATGAAATTTTAATTAATGGTTTACGTCTCTGCCACCAATATTCAGCCGGATCCAATACCTCCCATTAAAAAACGGTTCAAACGAAATCCCTAGCGACTGATAAACCTCGGGTGGAATGCCGATATCCGCCAAGTACAAATCGCCATCGACTTGATGCAAACCAATTTTTGGCAAGGCTAAGGTTAAAGTTCGTGCTGGGTATACTACCACGCCAGGCGTCTCACCGGTTGTAGCATTCATTCCAGATGGGAGATCAAGCGACAAAACATTTGCCGCGTTTTGGTTACATAAGGAAATCAACTCGGCCGTTCTTCCTTTTGGGGAACCCTTCAGACTGTAACCTATCAACGCATCCACGACGACCTGAGCCCGCTGGATGAGTCTTCCCGCATCATTTGGTTTCTCGGGTCGCAAACCCGCCTGATGAAGAATGTTGAACTGATGCCGGGTTGAACCTCCAAGCTGTTGAGGATCCCGATCAAGCACGAGATGGACTTTAAAACCATGATTGCTGAGGTGACGAGCGCAACACATTCCCCCGCCACCATTGCCTCCCGAACCCGCTAGAACCGTCACTTCGCCTGTGGATGAACCAAACATATCAATCACATTCAGTACCAGGCTGCGTCCGGCGTTCTCCATCATTTGTAAGATCCCCAATCCAAAGTCCTCCATCGCAATGCGGTCAACCTCTCGCATCTGATCTTCGGTAACCCCCGGAACGAGTAATCCGCTTTCGGTGGTAAACATACCTACCCTCACTTCTTAGAAAAGTAGATCCTCTTAAACGGCTTGATCGGCCGTGCAAAGGAATTAGCCAATAGGGGACGATGAACGCCCTCATCTACTGTATGATAATAGCGATTGGATTATTTTTTATCAACCAGTAATATACAAAGTGTTGGATCGATGAGACTTGAGTGGGTGAATAGTCATTATATTCCCACTAATGTAGAAAAGAGTAACCGATTTGGCTTATGATAATTCAATGACAAATTCAAGACACATCCTCAGCAAGTCCACCTTCATGCGCGGGCTTCAGTGCCCGAAATCTCTTTATCTCAATAAATATCATCGTGAACTCCGAGATGAGTTGGATGTGTCTCAGGAGGCGGTCTTTCATACCGGCAAGATGGTTGGCGAGCTCGCGTGTGGGCTCTTTCCGGGTGGAGTCAATGCAAGCCCACCGGATCCGTTCCACTACCAAGAGTCAGTCCAACTAACCCGAAAGCTTATTACCGAGGGGACCGAAGTAATTTATGAAGCCGCCTTTCAATACAACCAAGTGCTGGCAGTGGTGGATATCCTGGTTCGAGCAGGAGACAGGTGGAAAGCATTCGAAGTCAAGAGCTCGACTTCGGTGAAGGAACCGTTCCTGTGGGACGTCGCATTACAATACCACGTCGTATCCGGCTATGATATCGAGCTAGATGATTTTTACATCGCACACATAAATAACCAATACGTTCGGCAGGGAGAATTAGATCTCCAGCAGCTTTTTTCCCTGATCTCGGTTATCACCCAAGCACAAGAGTTACAGCCCCAGGTCGAGGAAAAGATTTTAGAAAGCAAAGCTGTGCTCGCCGGCAGCGAAATCCCTGAAATAGATATTGGACCGTATTGTTCCGATCCATATGATTGCGATTTTAAGGGCCATTGCTGGAGCCACATCCCTGATGATTCCATTTTCACTGTAGCCAGGTTGGGTAAGAAAAAGAAGTTTGAACTCTACGATAGCGGCACGATCCGGATCGAGGACATCCCGGAAACCTTTCCTCTAAATAGCACCTCAAAGTCACACGTCGACTGTCACATTCATAACCGTTCGATCATTGAAAAGGATCGAATTTACAGCTTTGTCAAATCCATAAGTTACCCGCTTTATTTCCTGGATTTTGAAACCATCAGTTCGGCTATTCCACCATTTGATAACACACGTCCATATCAAGCTATACCATATCAATACTCACTCCACATTAAGTCGTCACCCCAAAGCGACCTCGATCACACTGGGTTCTTGGCCGACGCCGGTACCGACCCTCGCCTGTCGCTTATCGAATCTCTTATAAGCGACACGAGTGGATCCGGCGATATCCTCGCTTACAATTCGTCTTTTGAGGCGACCAGGATTAAGGAGCTGGCCGAGCAGTTTCCTGAATATAAAACTGACCTCATGGCTCTTTCGTCCAGGTTGAAGGATCTGATGTTGCCTTTCCAAAAGAGGTACTACTACACCCCTGAGATGAGGGGTTCATACTCCATCAAAGCGGTTCTTCCGGCTCTGGTGCCTGATATGAGATACGATGATCTTGAAGTCTCGGATGGGATTCAGGCTATGGATGTTTATCGAAAACTTGAAGGCGAAAAAGATCCCCAGCGGGTTGCCGAGATACGGGATGCGTTGTGGGAATACTGCAAACTAGACACCCTGGCCATGGTGCTGATTCTGGAAAAACTCGAATCGATTTAAGTAGAGAGCGAGTTAGATAGTCAGATACTGGTCGTTGAGTTACCTAAACTACAGCGCAGTTGGTGACTCAAGATGCAGTAAAAAAAATTGAAGACTATCTTCATGGTTATCTTCTAGGTCGGCGGCAGCCAGCTTTTTTAATATGTCAAAGAGAACGAGTGAGTTTATGTTGAAGCAGAATAGCTTTTCTACTCAACACACAGAATTGAACTAGCAGCGTGCCAGATCTGTGGCACGCTGCTATTAACGATCACCACACGCCCGGCACGAGCCGGTAGCGCACCTGCTGAGCGTACTCCTGGTAACCTTCGAGCCCCTCTCGAAGAGTCCGATCCTCAAGGGCTGTGCGCACGATCATCGGTCCCAGGATCAACCCGGCCGGGATTAACGCCCATAGCGAGCCGAACAGCAACGCCATGGACAAACCCGCCACGGCCCATCCCAGGTAACCCGGGTGTCGGATTATGCGGTAGGGTCCTTCGGTAACCACCGTATGGCCACGGTCCTGCTGAATGCGGATCGCAGTCGAGAAGTAGGCGTTGGTCAGCATCGCCCAGCTGGACAAGGACGATCCAAATACCAGCAGGACGGCGCCGACGAGGTTGACCCACAGGGGGACGGTCGACCAAGCCCAGCGCTCGTCGAGCGCGGCGATGATGAGTATCGCCAACCCGAGGGGAACCGAGATGACTGCGATCGTTCGGTCCCAGGATTGTGTGCGTTTTGAGCCTTCCGCCCGTTCGGCGATGAGCTCGGGATTGGTACGCCGCATGACGAGAAAGTTCACCAGGATCTGCAGGATGGAATAACCCAGGTACAGCCAAGCCCACACCCACCCCGGTCGCCCCGAACCGAGGAATAGGATCACCCCGATGATCAGGTTCTGGATGAAGAGCTGACGCGCTCGCCGCAAAATCCCTTGACGAATCCTCAGTTCACGTTCGTGGCTCAGTTGGTTGATATTTGCTGCCATCGTTTTCCCTCATCGAGGAACGCGGTTCTGGCTGTGATTACCACACGCCTGGGATCAGACGATAGCGTACCCTCTCGGCGTAATCTTGATAGCCTTCCAACTCCGCTTGCAGTGTACGATCCTCCAACCAGGTGCGCAGGAGTATCAGCAGCGCTCCGATCCATGCCGGAATGATCGTCCACAGCGAGCCGAGGATGATCGGTGTGCCCAGGTTGAACAGGATCGTGCCCACATAGCCTGGGTGGCGTACGTAGCGATATGGCCCACTGGCGACTACGGTGTGGCCGCGCTCAGTCTGGATGCGGAGCACTTTCGAGAAGTACTTGTTGCAGGCCATAGCCCAGATACTTAGAACCCATGCCAGGATGTAGATCACCAGGGTGACCGTCTGCAGCCAAAGTGGGAAGACCGGCGACCAGCCATAGCGACGGTCGAAGCCGGCCACGATAGGTGACACAAGGGCGGTGAAGATACCGTAGAAACCCACCAGGATGACATCCCACCGCTTGCGACCTTCCTTACCGATGCCGCGCTCCTCGAGCAACAACTCCGGATCCACAGCCCACGCGGAGGCGAGGTTCACCACCATGAAGATGCCCAGGTAGGCCCAGGCCATGGGCCACTCCAGAGTCCCGGCGGGCAGGAACATCAACAATCCCCAGAAGACGACCCCAATGGCGGTTTTGACCACGAAACGGATCACGTCCCGCCGGGTGTAACCATCTGCTTGCGGGACATCCTTAGACGGAACTGACACCATGTGAATAACCTCCTTAAATAAGCTCGGTACAACGGTACGACAGTCCGATTAGGGTTTGCGACCGATGTACAGACCGTAGCCCAGGTAATCAGCCACGTCCGGCGGAGCCACTCCGCCTTCTCGGATCTCCCGAACGAAAGACCGATATTCGGGGTTCCGAGTGTAGAGCACCAGCATACGACCGATACTCTGGATAAAGCCTCCGAGTCCATATCGACGCAAGATACCCCTAAACTCCTGCCGCATGTCCATCGTCGAAGTCTGGACGACGAGATCCCGTAACCCGGCGCCCTCCAGCAACGCCTCCCACTCCTCAGCCGTGTGTGTACGTGCGTTGGGGGCCATGTCCTGCTCGAACCATGCTACGAGTTCGGTAGACGGAGGTTGAAGCCATGTCGATTCATTCAGACCGACGAGACCGCCAGATTTCACCACCCTGGCATACTCGCTAATCGCTTTGGCATGATCAGCAGTAAAAGGGGTGATCGACTCACCGAACACTACATCGAAGCGCCCATCCTCAAAGGGCAGGTCGACGATATCGGCTACACGAAATTCGACCTGCTCCTCGACCCCCGCCCGTCGGGCACGCTCCCCAGCGCGATCGATCATACCCTGCGAGATGTCCACGCCAACCACGCGGCAGCCATGCTGCTTGGCGAGGAACACAACTGTCTGGCCGACCCCGCAACCAGCTTCCATCACCTCATCATCGCCTGAGATCTCACATAAACGAAAAAGTTCCTCCGTGGCCGCCAGGCCACCCATGTGCTTCGTAAGACCTACGTATGCCTGGAAATCGAAGATCGTCGTTTTTGGCATATCACTCCTCCGCGGAAAACTCGCCAAGCCCGGAACAGCTGTCTCTATGCATATCTTATTGATAACAAATTGAGCAAGCCTTTTCCTGACTTCTACCTGCAGGGTTTCTGCCCAAGGCCTGACGATTACCTACATATAGCCCTCTGAAGTAGTTCGACCACACCGGCTATCTTCGCACTGGAACGACTCGGTAATATACGAACCGGCGTTGAGGTATCTGACTCGGCCAACGCTTGTATATGGAAATCCTTCATCCTAGAGATTCAAGCTGCAATCTCACATATGTCCCTAACCCTAGTACCAAAGATACTTTTTGGTCCTTTACAGAAGGCTAAATTGATGATAGGATGTCAACCTGTAGGTTGCATGCAAGTTCTATCTGGAAGTCGAAAGATCAAGGCCTGAGCTGCATTCGCTCGGGCCGATTTGGTAAGGAAGACCGGCTTTGCCGGTGAACCCGACCGCCGACGAAGAACATGACAAGCACCTAACACTATATTGCCAAAAGGAGGCAATTGTAATGTCAGATCGTGAAATCGGTACGGTCAAGTGGTTCAACAATGGCAAAGGCTACGGCTTCATCGAGCGCGAAGAAGGGGAAGATATTTTCGTCCACTTCTCAGCGGTTCTGGGTGAAGGCTTTCGCAGCCTGGAAGAGGGTCAGCGAGTGGAATTTTCCATCGAGCAGGGCCCGAAGGGCTTGCAGGCAGTAAGCGTTACAGTCGTTTAGTTTTTCTATGCATTTGAACCAGAAGCCCCCGTGTTACGGGGGCTTCATCTATTTAACAAGATCCACTATTAAAATCAGGACCAGGTTTCCGATCAAAGCCATCACCACTGTAAAGAAATCAAGATGACGAACTGTCCCACTCACAGAAAGGCGTGGGGCCTAGCCTACAGCAATTCTCCAGCATGACGTCGATCAACCCCCCACCCCATAAACAGCGGTGACCCCCACGTCGACGATCACCTTTTCCGCTTCAACCTGATTTGTCATTTCAACCAAGCCAAAACCGCGAGAGCGGCCGGTTTGTCGGCCCCGTGCCAGGTATGCTCATCGTACCAGCGAGGACCACAGCCGCCGGCAGGTCCAGGCTCATCCCAATCGCATTCTCCCATCCTACACCCTCCCGCCACAAATCACAGCTTAGGTTTGGGATTCTGCATAGCACGTTTTACTCAGTCCGTTTACAATCAAGAAGTGAAAATCAAGCCCTTCGATCCGGGTTGCGGATTACCCACCGAACCGGTTGAAATCATGGGTAGATATGATGTCATAGTCATCGGGGGAGGTCCCGCCGGCTTGATGGCTGCCGGGATGGCGGCTACATCCGGAGCCGAAACACTGCTGCTAGAGAAAATGAACCGCCCGGGGCTTAAGCTGCGCCTCACGGGCAAGGGGCGCTGCAATCTCACCAACGTGGCGCATATGGAAGAGTTTATCCAGCACTTCGGTCGGAACGGACGGTTTCTGTGGCATGCTTTTTCACACTTCTTCATCGACGACATAATCGCTTTCCTGGATGATATAGGAGTACCAACCGCGGTTGAACGCGGCGGACGGGTCTTCCCCGTCAGCCGCGATGCGCAGGAGGTGGTGGATGCGCTGACGGATTGGGCACAAGGGCGTGGCGTAACGCTGCTAACCCACTCAAAAGTCGAGACGCTGTTGGTTGAGGGTCGCCGGATTATGGGCGTACGCGTCGCGCGCAGGGCAGCGGCGGATGCTAGAGTGAAGGTAAAAGATCCTAACCAGCGTTCCTACAGAGCAGACCGCGTGATCGTTGCCACGGGGGGCGCCTCCTACCCAGGCACCGGATCGACTGGAGACGGCTATCGCTTGGCCAAAGCCGTTGGGCACACCATCATCCCCATCCGACCGGCGCTGGTCCCGCTGGAGACAGCCGGCGACCTGGCAGCTAAGCTGCAGGGCCTAAGTTTACGCAATGTCAACGTGCGGATCCTCGTCGATGGGGAAACGCAAGCAGAAGCCTTTGGTGAAATGCTTTTCACCCACTTCGGTGTCTCCGGACCAATCATCCTTTCCCTCAGCCGACAAGTGGTCGATGCACTCCGCGAGGGACTAGAGGTCGGGCTTTCCATCGACCTCAAACCAGCCTTGGACGAGGTCAAGCTCGACGCCCGGCTGCTGCGTGATCTAGATGCCCACGGCAAGCAGCAGTACCAAACGATCTTAAAGGCTTTTCTCCCCCGGAAGATGATCCCGGTTTGCATCGAACAGACACGCATCCCCGCGCATAAACTGGCGCACCAAATCACCTCGGAGGAGCGTAAGCGCTTGCGGGACTGGCTCAAAGATGTTCGCCTACGGATCACCGGACACCGCTCCTTCCGGGAAGCGATCGTCACCGCAGGCGGCGTGCACACGCGTGAGGTCGATTCGCGCTCCATGGGTTCACAATTGGTGGACGGGTTGTATTTCGCTGGCGAGGTGCTCGACCTGGACGCCGATACTGGGGGGTACAACCTACAGGCTGCGTTCTCGACGGGTTGGCTGGCGGGTTGCTCGGCCGGAAGCTCCTCTCTGCGGGACGAATAGCAAACATACCTTCAGTTGGCACTCATCGTGCCCGCGTCGCGGTCATCTACCAAGATCAATCCCTAGTTGTGCTGTAGTATGTTTACTCGACGAGGGCATGTTAGCAGTTAGCCGTTTGCATGAACGCCATTCGGCGAAGCGCCTCCACAATAAAACCAAGGGGATCAAAGTGGGTGGGCCGTAAAGCGGGAAATCAGCCAGGGACACCCACTCACTCAGAGGCGGCTTCCGGCGTGTTCGTTGGTGTGGGGTACGGTGGCCAGGGGATCTTCACCCACTCTGTGTAGCCATGCTTTTCCGCAGTGTAGATCCTGGCGCTGGATGGTTCCATGCACCCCGATTCATCGATGAGTATGGCAGGGGGCGCCCAGAAATGAAGCGGTGTGAAGCGCAGTTGGCCGTCCTGGCACAGCCAGGCCTCGATCAGGTATCCGCGGTCGTCATCCAAGCTCATCGGCACTAAAGCCCAATCGACCCAGACTTCGTCACCTTCACGGCTGGCAGTCACCGCACGAGGCGACCAGTAGAACTCGGTGTAGGGGAGCAACGTATGAATGGGAGGCAAGCTCAACACATCACCAGTGAGCTCCAGGAACTCGGTCTTCACCCAGCAGTAATCGATATAGGTCCATGGATCAACGTAGATCCAGGTTCCATCCTGGTTACGACCAAGGACCGTGACCCGATTGCCTGGGTAGAGGCCCCATTCATAGAGATACGCCGAGCCGGGACCGTATCGACAGTTGGACTGCACACTAACTCTACCGCGGATGATGGGTGTGGGGGTGATAGTTGGCGTACGGCTGGGGGTGAATGTGATGGTAGGCGTGTTGGTGAGAGTGGGTGTGTTGGTTATGGTGGGCGTGTAGGTGATGGTGGGCGTGTGTGTCGGCTTGGGCGTCGCGGTTCTAGTCGAAGTTGGCATCGCGGTAACGGTCGGTGTATAGGAGGCCGTCGGTGAGGGAATGAGGGTGATCGTTGCCGTCGGCTTGGTTGTAGGCCTGCGCGCCCATGCGAATCCACTCCCGAATCCAAGTGCGAACAGAAGCAAGCCCAACGGTACGAGGAAAAGCAACCACCGGCGCATGTTTTTAATTCTCAGCGAGGAATGTCTTCCGCACAAGCTGACGCTGGTACCGTCACGGGTGCGCGACGCCCTGCTCTCGCTGCAGTCGAGGACTACGGATGCCGGTGAGCTTGTCGCTCCTACCTACCCTTATCTTTTAAAGGCAGTTAAAATGCACATAGCTACAAAATAGAAGTCTGGATCAGGCTTGCAGAAACAGCCAGGCGCAGTATCACTTTTGTGGAAACCAATCCCATCGTTGATAGATCGACGATTCAAAACAATCTAAAGACAGATCCTATGGTCTCTGAGCCTAGTAATAATAAACAAGCATCTGGCGCATTGCTATATGCCCGTATCGTATTCTTCTGTTATTACATGGCGTTCGGGGCTTTCTTCCCCTTTATCAATCTTTACTATCAACGTATTGGATTGACCGGAGTGCAGATCGGCAC
>JAUVOZ010000174.1 GCA_030598885.1 Anaerolineae bacterium
ATATATGGGGGTAAGAGGGTCCATCAAGCCGGTGGATTTTCTTTTCCGGTGCAGTTATTCTGAGATATGAACCACATTTCGTCCCTTTACCGCATCATGGGTTTCGAATTCCCTTATATCCAGCTTGATTGGCATTACCAGGTCATCCATGATCTTAGCTGCATCGGTTTGCATTTCTTGGTATAGGTGACCGTACACATCCATAGTAACGCTGGGTTTCGAATGCCCAAGTCTATTTGAGACTACGATGGGGGGGACTCCATTGCTCAGCATTAGGGAAACTGCTGTATGCCTAAGACCGTGATTGTATCGCTCATTGTGTGTCCAAGCACATTTTCTAGAACGGATGCCCTTTTTCGGCCACTACATCCATATTCCTTACTTCTCGCCTGGCAGGAGGATCCAGAACACAGTCCTGAAAAAGTTGACAGACATACATTTGTAATGTAGTATATAACCATATTAGTAATATAGGAGATTAATATGGCCGAAGACTTTACACTTACCAAGGTCACCAGGAACGGACAAATCACACTTCCAGCAGCTGTCCGGCGGGCTGCGAATATCGAAGAGGGAGATCTCATCGCAGTGGTTGTTGAGGGTGACACGATCAGATTGAGTCCCCAGAAACTGATCGACAAGAGCCAGGCATATTTCTGGAGCAAGGATTGGCAGAAGGGCGAACTTGAAGCCAGCGAAGATATCGAATCAGGGCGCATCCAGGAATTCGATGACGCCGACGCTCTTATTGACGCGCTTGAAGCTGGCGAAGCCTAATGCGCCTCATCCTCACCAATCGATTTCAAAAGGCTTATCAATCCCTGGCAGCTGATGGACAAGGACGGGTGCAGAAAGCCATTCGTCTCATGTCAGGTGATCTTCGCCACCCCAGTCTCCGCGTTAAACGGATCAAGGGCACACAGGGTATCTGGGAGGCGCGCGCAAGCAAATCCTTGAGGATTACATTCGAGACTGAGGGTGATGCCCTAATCCTTCGCAATGTCGGCCATCATGATCAAACACTGAAAAAGCTGTGAGGGGGGTCAAATCCTGAATCTGCTGTAAGAACAGCGACGTGAATTAAGCTGCACGGCTCAATCCCTCACAATTGAGTATTACAGACAATCTAAGAAAGCAATTTCGCGGTGTTAAATTAGATCACCAATCTCACCATAACTCTTAATATTCAGGGGAGATGGAACTTTTCCTAACTCTTAATCAGTAGGTTATAGGCCGCCGTTCGCACCGGATGGTCTTATCGGTGTTCGCCCCGGCGGTAGGACGCCCGCCAGGGCGTCGGCCCGAACGGGGTTCGATTCCTATGCGGGTCACTAAAGGAAAAGGGGTTCCTCCTTCGGAACCCCTTTATGATTGATAGAGCTTACTGCTTGCTGACCTTTCAGAGGGTCTGTTATTTAAATAACACCCCACAGATCGAAACCAATGATGTGCCCTGCTCATCGGCGGGGCAGCGATCATAGGCGATCCGTTCGCCCTGTACTGGGCTAAGAAGTCGGATCGTCAGGTAGATGGGGACTGCCCCACAGACGTTGTTGGCGTCATCCACGTGCCTGATGGCCTCGAAGAATCCCTGAGCGTCGCCCGCGCACATAAACTCCATCAATTCTTCGTCTGCCGATTGTAACCGGGCACGCCCTACCAGATCTAAAGGACGACCTCCAAAGGCTGGACCGACATGGGAAAGGTCGGCTGCGGCGACAACAATGACCTGATGTCCGGTTGTGGCTGACCTCAATGTACATAATAGTTGATCGATGGTCGGGTCGTTTTCTGGGTTCTGTTCGCTCCCGAAAAAACGGTCGAAGGTGCCGCACAGGATGGGGACAAGTTCACAAGGCTGTCCTCCACGTATGTGATGCAACCAGGTCGCAGCCAGCTCTATTGAATGCTCGCCCCGGTGACGAAGCTCACCGGAGTAGGACTCCTCTTCGCCAACTGTCTTCGCCAGAGCATCGACCACCCCACGTGCAGTCGGTAAGACGCCAAAAGGAGTGGCGTAGTGCTGTCGGGTAAGCGTCAATCGGTCATCCTGGCTGAAGTGGTCGGTCCCGAATATGACTGCTAGGTCAGCCGATCTGACGAACTCGACCGCGCGTCCCCAAACCTGAGCATAGACAGATCCACCTCGATCGTAGTCAATGTGGGGACTGACCAATCCGCAACCCTCTTCGGTGATTGATTTAACCTCAACTGTATCCAGGTAACCCTGCAGGAAACTGTTTAACTCGTCAGGGTCCGCTGGATATGATTGTCCGGCAAGGGATGGCTCCCGATAAGGTGCATCCAGAAATTCGTGTCGTGCTTGATCCTGCGCTTCAGTTGACCGGTCATTGTCTAATAACAATGCCTCATCTAGCGTGGTCAGGAGCTGCTTGATCTCATCTATGGGGATGTTCAACCCGAGGCGGACAGCGAGTGAAGCATTCAACCCGCGGGCGTCCCGTGTTCCATCGCAAAGAGCCAGAATCGGCGCGATTGATTGGGGGATGAGAATAGTTTTGTCTGTCAACCTCAACGGATCTCGCAATGCGATGAATAAACGACCATCCTTGAGGACTGGGCGTGAGTCAACCGCCCGGAGTTTTGGAAAGCCGCTGTAGGTCGATGTAGTCATATTGCCTTCTTATTGGAGTTAAGGACGCTTATCCTGCTAAACACACGTATTAGCGAGTTTCTTCTTTTTGTGCATTCTGTTTAGTTTTTTTCACATCTCCATCGCAAGTTTACACTATATCAACATTTACCCAGGGAGACTTGTTTCCCACGGCGGTGGGGGCAATACAAAGACCCCATCAAGAGTGTCACCTCAAATGGTGACGCTCTTTCACATTTTCCACAACCTCCTCAACCCTCCTGCGGGTGAGAGTCCGGATGTGATCATTGATATCTGGAGATTGGTGATCCTCAAGCCACTCACCACCGTAGGTCGCCCGATAACGTGGGGGAAGTTTCTCGGGAAGGGGTTGTTCAGACATAACACCAAATGCCAACGCCCAGGCGCGGGGCACAACATCCAAGTTGTAGCCGCCGCCACCAAGCGCCAACCAGCAAGGGGATAGATGGCTTAGCTCTTCGAAAAGGGCTTTCTGCCCGTGGGTTGTGAGGGCCAGGCTCGCCAGCGGGTCCAGATAATGGGTATCAACCCCTAGCTGGGTCACAAGGATATCGGGTTTGAATCGGTTCACTAGCGGTGGTACTACCTGATTAAAAGCCCACAGGTAGGCCTCATCATCAGTGTGGGGTGGCAGCGGCACATTGACACTGTAACCTTCACCGTCTCCAACCCCGACTTCATCGACGAACCCGGTCCCAGGAAACAAAGTGCGTCCGCTCTGGTGCAGCGAGATGGTGAGTACCTGGTTGGTGCCGTAGAAGGCGTCCTGCACTCCGTCGCCGTGGTGTACGTCGATATCGACATAAGCCACTCTCAATCCTTGACCGATACACCAATGGATGACAACAGCGGCGTCATTGAAGACGCAAAAGCCAGAGGCGAAGTCAGGTCCAGCATGGTGCATGCCTCCACTGTAGCTGAAGGCGACCTGACATTCGTTATTTACCAGCATTTCAGCGCCTACAAGCGCGCTGCCCACCTTGAGCGCTTCGGTATCGAACATGTCGGTGAATACCGGGTTGTCGCCCGGTCCGAAGCCGTAGCGAAAAGCAGGGAAGTGGGTATCTCCCTTGCTCAGTGAGCGCACAGCGGTGATGTATTCCCGGGTGTGGAATAGTGCCAGCTCATCTTCGGTTGACAGGCGGGGGGCGATCACCTGCACATTTGGAACTTCTAATGCTTCGAATTCTTTCAGCAGTTCGACGGTTCGTTTTAGCCGCATCGGTCTGAGCGGATGATCCTGACCGTGTCCCCGCTGCCAAAGTTCTG
>JAUVOZ010000148.1 GCA_030598885.1 Anaerolineae bacterium
GACGATGAGTATGACGTCAGATCATGGTTTTTACAATTAATTCGAGCGCCGCTGCGCCCATGACTTCAAATGACATCTCCTTCAGGATGTTTCCGATAATAGGCAAGTACTTCTTCTTGAACTTGGGTAGAACACCACTAACTGGCTTGAGATTTGTACCACTTTGCAAGCTTCTACTACGTTTGGTTAGTAATGTTTCGGGTTATCGAGGTATCTGTATTTGATTAGGGTCCAAATGCGGATTGCAGCATGGCTTGGATCGCTTCGTCATTGGGTAATTGCACTGACGCGCCGCTGTAGGGTACGCGCCACGAAGTGACCATGCTAGAGTCGATCCTATAACTCTGTATGAGGGATGCGTCCGAGGCCAACTTGGCTCCCAGAGGGATTAAGGGCAGTATGTCGTTCAGGCTCATATCGGTTTGTGCCAAAGAACTGAACTGGTTATAAAGCTGGGGCACTCTGGCCAGTCCATCCAGGCTGAGTAACCGATTGAACACCGCCTGGATCACCTCCTGTTGACGCCGTAACCGGTCAAAGTCGCTGCTTCTTTTCCGCATCCGCACATAGCACAGAGCGGTGTAACCATCCATATGGTATAAGCCGGTAGAGTAAGTGTAAATCGTGTCGCCACATTGGTCTTGTAGATATCCCCCGACTGGAACATAAACGCCCCCAAGAAGATCAATCGCGTTGATAAAACCGTAGAAGTTAACCCGCACGTAGTAATCAATCTCAATTCCCAGGTTATAGAGCACAGTGTTGCTCACCATCTCTGGTCCACCGCGGACATCAGCGGTGTTGATGCGATCGACCCGCCAACCGGGGAGGTAGACATAAAGATCGCGAGGTATGGATATTAGTATGGCTTTACCTGCTCCCGGGTCTAGGGAGAGGATCATAATAGTATCTGTTCGAAAACTGCCTCCGCTCTTTCTAAGATCGGACCCGAGCAGGATGATGTTGACTACGTCTTCCGGGAAGTCGATGCGCGGCTTCGGCGCAGGGATCTCAATAGCCGAAGGTTCGACCGGCGCTGGAAAGCTTCCCCAGACGTAGATCGAAGTAGGAGTGGGAAGCGGGGTTGGCGTGGAGGTAGGACCAGGTGTTGGGGTAGCGGTTGGGTGGAGAGGGATGAAAGGTGTAGGAGTAGATGTGGCAAATGGGTCAGCCGTAACGAGCGGACCGGTGGAGGGTAATGCGCCCGATAAAACTGCTCCAGCAGCACCACTGCAAGCCGCCAGTACGACCACCACTAACATAATGACCGTTATAGAAAGAGGTTGTTGTTTAATAAGACTTTTTAGCCGCAATAAAAGTTTCATCATAATTGAGACGTCTCACATTGTGATAAGGTTCCGTTTTATCCATCAGTTTGGTTATTTATTTCGTGGCTCGAGCTATCATTCACCGGCATTAATATTGTGAAGGTGCTGCCTATACCGACCTCACTGTCGAACCAAATACGCCCACCTATGGCTTCGCTGAGTTCCTGAACGGTTGAGAGGCTCATGCTGCTGTCACCTAAGCCCGGGATTGGTAAATAGCCGGCTGGGTCAACGGGTTGGAAGACTCGACCCAGGTCTTCAATCGGGATTCCATCTCCAGCGTCGGAAATCGTCAGCATGATAAATTCAGCTCCCTCGGCTTCCTGGATCCGGACGGCGATGATGATCTCCTCTCCCCCTGGTGAAGCTCCTATAGCGTTGTTAAGCAAGTGGGCTATGATCTGGACGATTACCCCCTGTTCCCCAACTATGGGGTGTATTTGATCGGGGAAATCCATCCACAAAGTGAGTTTCTTCTTCCGGAGTATAACGCTCGCCTGTGTCACTGCATCATCGATGCAGTGAAGTAGATCGACGGGTTCAGGTATCAAACTGAGTTTGCTGGTTTCGACGGCGGTAATCTGGAGTAAATTATCGACCAAGCTCTCCATCTTCTCGATCGAGCTTCGCACATTATCGATAAAATTGCGCTGTGTGGTGCCCAACGTCCCAACAGTTTCACCCAGCAAGAGGTCGGTGTATTCGATGATGGAGGACATCGACTGGCGTAACTCCTTGGCAATGGAGGTGATGATCTCAATGTCTGGTAGGGAGCCTGGGGTTCGTCGACCGGCACTATCCATACCGGCCTCTGCAGCAGCCAACCGGGCGCGGATCTCGTGTAATTCGCGAATTGCCATCTGGTACTTATCTGGTTTCCGCTTAATTTCATCAGGAGACATGTTTAGCATTCCTTCACGTACAATCGCTTTTAGTTGTTCGGTTTCAGCTTCAAGTACTTGGATTGTTTCTAAAGCCTCGTTCTGTGTCTCACGCAAGGCGGATAGGTTTTCGTCCTGGCTTAGTCCCTCTGCATCACGGTTTGCTAGTAACTGAGTTGTTAGATGAGTGATCGTCTGCTCAAGGGAGAAAATTTGACGCTGCGTTTCTAATAGGGCTTTATCTCTGATTATAATCTGCTCAGTGGCCATCATTCCAGTGCGATTTAATCGGAGGAGACGCTGAGCAATGTGGCTGGCGACCTGCTCCATGGCAATTTGGTCTTCGACGCTCCAAGGTCGGCGAGTGTAGGGGGAGAGCAGCATTACACCTCCCAGCACTTCTTCTTCAGCGATTAAAGGAACCAATAGAGACGGACCAATTGACGCAATGCTGAGCTTCGCCTGAAGGGTTTGCATATCAGGTGATCTGCTTACAGCCGGGAGTCTCACCGAGCGGTGTCGGGTAAGTGCGGTGATGATAACCGGACAATTCTTACTGTCAAGGGTGGCTCCAGGGAGGTGACGCTCATGGATAAGGTCATAAGCGGTCGCGATGGCGAATTGACCTGAAGGGTCTGGCGCAGTGAACAGCAGGCATAATTCAGCTCGCATGCTGGTAGCCAGACTTTTAACGATCAAAGTGGCCAGTTCTGAGGTTTTTTCAGCGTTAATTAATGAAGCGATTTCAGCCAGGATTTCGAAGCGGCTCGGTCCAAGAGCAGGCGAGCGTTCCAAAGCGGCTTCCTGCGCTATCACTGGTGAGACAGGTCGGGCGAAGGTCAGCGCGCTAGTCGCAGCCAGGGTGAGGAGAGGATAGGCTCCAAGTTCAGCCCAGCGAACGAAGCCGGCCAAGGAACTATCTTTGGGACCCTGCGTCATGTGTAACGCAAATCCTGCGGTCAATAAACAAAATCCAACCAGGTTTAGATACCATTGTGGGGGGCGACGCAGGGTCATGGTGATGGCGGCCGAGAGAGCGACAGACAGCCCGGCGAGGCTCCAAGCGGCGTCAGCCAAGGTCGAGTTGAAAGGGTTAGCTATGCTGTTTCCGTAAAGTACGACGAGGTTTACGATCATACCCAACAACCCCAATCCGAGAGCGATTAACAGGGGCATAATGTTGGGGCGATGGTCCTGAGTAGAGAGGAGAGCCCAAAAAAGGACCACAATTCCGGCCACGCTTACAAACCGGTCTATCGGGGGCAGAAAAGGGTTACTTTCCACGAGCAGCAGCCAAGTCGCTCCGGCGGCGGTCATCAAAATCAGCCGTGCGCCTAAGAGACCACCTGCTGCAAGACGCCAGCGATTGTAGAGCGGACTTTCGCCTCGAACATGGAACACATGTGCTATACCGAGCAGCAGAGCGAGACCTGCGGCTAGCGTCAGGTGGTAGATAAAGCTGCCGGGGGCAGAAGTTAGGAGTGAGATAGCTTCTGAAAGGATCATGGCAGATGATGCCGGTGGAGCTTGGTGCGCATTATAGCATGCCCTCCTGGGACGGGCTTGTGGCTTCCCATCGGATGCCTGGTTAAGTAGGGTTGCAAGGTGCGAGCCAACCCTCCGTCGCTGACAATGATGAATTGTATCTCCAAGCGGATCGTACTTGACCCATTACTGATTGAATGCCAGCAGATTTGTGTCAGCTTGATAAGGGGTCGTGTGGGGGTTGTATAGAGACTGGCGAGGAGTCGTCTTCTGCCTCGACCGGTGATAAGACGTGTCCAGCTTGGCTTGAAGTAGTTGAGGCAGGTTGGAGGCTTTCGGTTGTAGGTGATCCGACGGCCACAGAGCCAGCGTGGGCCAATTTAGCGGGTCGGTAGCCCACCCAGCGTATAGCGACTATTCCGTACGCTAAGATGAGCCAGAATGTGATGCTCCGGTACGCAATCGAGATCACCGCAGATGTGGCTAACGGCACCTGCAATGCTTGGAGGTAGAGAGTCATCGCACCCTCGACGAATCCAACACCAGAGGGTGTGACTGAGACGATAGTGAACAGGTAACTGGTGCTGAAGCTGGCGATTAGAGTGTCGAGGTTGAGGGGGTAGTGGAAAGCCACCGAAACCAGGTACAGAATGGTTATCATTAAAGCTTTCTGGGTAAGGGCAAGTATTGCGGGAAGGATCAAGCCTGACGGAGAACTTCGGATGTGTTGAAGTCCCTCTGAGAAGTCGTTAGCGAAGCCTTGCGAGCGGGAGAGGCTGATGAGTTCGCGGTGGAGAAACGGACGTACAACCCGGTTGGTCAAATTGGTCAACGAAAGTACCGCTTGTCCCAATCTTTCAGCTGATTGAATACCAAGCAGGGTCAGAGTGATTAGCACCACTGCAATCGATATGGCAAAAGCCGAGGCGGCAATCAGCACGGTATCTAGAACATCGTGTTTCGCCATGACGGTCAATCCCAGCGCCAGAACCACCATGAAGCCAAGATAGTCATAGACTATGAAAAGGATTACCGCTGTGGAAACTTTAGCTGCCGGTTTTCCCCGACGACGACCATCGGCGATCAGGACTGCCAAAGCGCCAATCCCGTAACTGGGAGCTACGACGTTGAGGAAATTGGCTACCGTAGTTAGCGGGATTAGGTGGCTGAGGCGTTCCC
>JAUVOZ010000014.1 GCA_030598885.1 Anaerolineae bacterium
ACCTGCTCCCCCTCCTCCAGCCGCCAATGTGGGAACCAGGCCACGCCGGGAGTCCCATGAGCGCGGCTTCTTCCAGGATATCGATGCCCAGGCCGGTCTTGCCGGAACCCGTCATCCCAACCACGACACCATGGGTGGTCAGATCATCAGGATCATATAGAGTGGGTTGTTCGAGGGTCTCATTTGTTTTTGGATCATACGCTCGACCAATATAGAATTTATCGTCGTAACCCATTGCAGCCTCGCCTTCTCTTCGCTTTCAGCCGCTAGGGTGTCGCGGCTTCAAAGACGCGTTCAAATTCTAGTAAGTACTCCGTCCCTACATCTACATCATACAAGATGAGCACATTCTCGTCATTACTTTTCTCCGCGGCATGGCTGAAATTGTAGGAGCCCGTAATCACCACGACACCATCGACGATGATCACCTTGTGATGCATGTTGCCGGGATTGCCGTCCAGACGGATATCCAGACCAGCGTTACGCAAGCGCTCATACTCGCTACCAGGGTTGGAGGCTTGGCCGCGCTCCATCACCCCCCGCACGACCACACCGGCCTGAGCCCGAGCTATCATTACCTCAGCCAGGATATCCGAAGTGAAAGTATAGGCCAGAAAATCAATGCTCGACGTTGCATTTCGCATGATATCAACAAGCCGAGCAGCAACACCGTCATCCGGTGAGAAATAGATCTCTATAGGGACCCCATCTACAGTGACTTTGGGATAAGGTGTATTCGGTTTTGAGAGCGCACCAAAGCGATCCTCTACGAACATCTCCTCGAATTCGAGGGTGTAATTTTGCCCAACCCGGCTTGAGCGGATTCGGATCAGGTTGTTGTTGTTGCGGTAAGCACCACTGACGGTAAAGTTCATCGATCCAGTCCAGACCACCAGCCCATCGATGACGACGAACTTGTGATGCATCAAGTGATCCCGGTGATCACCCAGCACAGTAATGCCCGCCGCCTCCAGGTCTTCGATTTCAGCCTCGAGAATGTTGTCGCTTTCGGTAACCACGCGCACCGTCACGCCCCGTCGGTGAGCGCGGATGAGTGCATCGCGGACACTCCACAGGTCAAGGCGATATATCGCAATATCGACGGAGTATCGGGCTTCGTCTATATCCTTCACCAAGTTTGAATCCGGTCCTCCGCGAAACGTTGAGGCTGATGGGTCGGTGGGATCGGTGAAATAAACTGTATGCCAACCGCCACTTGAGACTGCCTCAGAAGGTATTGGAGTTGGCTTAGGTAGAGATTGGATATGGAACAAGGCGTATAGCGCCAGCAGGAATAACACTACCAATATGCCAGCCAGTGAAATCAATTTACGGTAACGAATACCTCGTCTTGGCACAGCCGTCTCCTCAACTCACCAATGCATTGGTCGTATTGCCGCGGAAAAACCCCCTTGATGGTAATGTCAACTTATAGTCCCAGTAGTTGCTGGATAGACCTGTGCGCCACAAGTGATTACCCCACCTTGGCGAAATTAGTCTGGGTTGGCAAGCCGAGGGGTCATCCCTCAATCCCCACTTTTATTGAAACTGATTTTATAACACTATGAATTTTATACAAGAGTCTGTTGGAAAAGCAGCCACCAACTGGAGCGCTTCATCACCCAGCAAAAGACAGATTAAATCCTTGAAAATTAGAAACAAAACCCGAAGGGTCTCTCAGAAGGCTTCCCCATTTAGCAGAAAACACTGAGACCCTTCGGGTTTCAAGTGTGCCGCGATCGAAGTCCTTCCAGGATCTCACTCACCAGGCCCGGTCCGCGGTAGATCAGTCCGGTGTAAACCTGGACGAGCGCTGCCCCGGCGTCTAGCTTCTCACGCGCATCCTCCGGTCCGAAGATCCCGCCGACACCAACGACCGGTAGACGCCCGTTGGTTATTTGCTGGATGCGACGCACAACCTCCGTCGAGCGATCCTTGAGCGGTGCCCCACTCAGTCCACCGATCTCATCTCGACGTTGAGAGCGCAATCCAACCCGCTCAACAGTGGTGTTGGTCGCGATGACCCCATCCATCCCGCTCGATACGATTGCGCCGACAGCGTCCTCAAGCTCACCTTCGGTTAGATCTGGCGCCAGCTTGACCAGGATCGGCACCCGGCGTCCATTGGTTATTTGCAGGCTTGACCGCTCGACAGATATCGCCTGCAGAAGAACCTCCAGATGCTCTCGCGCCTGTAGGCGGCGCAAGCCAATGGTGTTTGGCGAGGAGACGTTAATTGCCAGGTAATCAGCATAGGAGTAGAAAATCTTCAACAGGACCAGATAGTCCTCAACCGCACTTTCGAGCGGCGTATCGACGCCCTTGCCGATGTTGACGCCCAATACCACACCAGACGGACGCCCACGGCGTAGGCTCTGCAGTAGGGTTTCGGCTCCAGCGTTAGGGAACCCCATGCGGTTGATCACCGCCTCATCCTCTGGTAAGCGAAATACGCGTGGCCGGGGATTCCCAACCTGCGGGTGTGGCGTAACCGTCCCCAACTCCAAATGTCCGAAGCCCAGACAGGCCAGCCCGTGGATAGCTCGACCGTCCTTGTCAAAGCCAGCCGCCATGCCAACGGGGTTCCGGAAATCCAAACCAAAAGCCCGCACTCCGAGACCTGGGGTATGGGGGGTGAAGATCCGGCGCAACCAGGCACGTATAGGCGGAAGAGCTCCCGCCAACGCCAGCAAACGCAGGGTCAGGTTGTGGGCCCGCTCGGGATCAAGGCGGAAAAGTAAAGAACGGAGATGATTGTAGAAAGTCATTGCCATGGACCTATAGGAAATAGGGATTGGGGATTAGAGATCAGTGAGAAACGAGGGGTAAATGTAAAATAAGGGTGAAGCCCAATCCCCGATCCCTAATCCCTGATCCCTAACCCCTGATCCCTAAAAACTCCCTTACTGTATAAGCCTGTTCCACATGGATCTTCATCGTCCCCTCCCAGTGGTCTATCAACTCCTCCAGCGTAAACACCGCATGCAGGTTGTATCCAGCATCGGCAAGGGCGTGGGACGCGCCACCCATGCGGTCAATTAATACCACCACATCCCGAACCTCCAAACCGGCTTCCTTTAGGCGCTCGACAGCTTCGAACTTGCTGCCACCAGTAGTCACCAAATCGTCGATCAGCACAACCGTCTCACCCTGCTCAAATCCGCCTTCAACAACGGCTTGCGTGCCGTAGCCTTTGACCTCCTTGCGAGGGTAGACCATCGGCTGCCCGGTTTGTAACGATATGGCGGTGGCGATTGGTAGGGCAGCATAAGGCAGGGCCGCTAAACGATCGTACTTTAAGCCTTTAAGCAACGGGATGTAGGCGGTCGCTACCCTGGCCAGCAGGTCGGGAAAGGAAGTCAAGCGCCTCAGGTCGATGTAGATGGGCGACTTCAAACCGGATTTGAGGGTGAATTCGCCGAAACGGACACAGCCGGTTTCCAGCATGTCGTCGGCCAACGCAGCTAAGGACGGTGATAAACCAGGATGTGCACCAATGCCTTCTTTCGCTTTCTGACGGGCGTGGTTGATCGCCTCCCGTAGCCGAGCGGCCTCAGCCCGAGGGTCCTTTGCCCTAGCGATCCCTCGTGAGACGGGGAATACTATCCCAAGTCCATCAGTCCGCAGACCAGCTCGTACTGCCGCCTCAAGGTTGCCCCCTTGTGCCCCAACGCCAGGCGCGAGCAACCACAGGTCGGGGGCAATCGCCCGTACCGCCGCCACCGCTGCCGGATCGGTCGCGCCGACCACAAGACCCAGATTGTCCGCTTCGTTCCAGATCGAGGCTAAATGAGCGAGGCGTAAATAGAGCGGCTCGCCCTGGCCGATGTCCAGCATCTGCAAATCGGCTGCGCCGGGGTTGGAAGTTTTACATAGCAGGAAGACCCCGTACTTCGTATCGGCCAAAAACGGTTGTAAGCTATCGCCACCCAGATAAGGGCTGACAGTAACCGCGTCCGCTCCCAACTCTTCAAAGACAGCTCGGGCATAAGCCAGCGCGGTAGAGGCAATGTCCCCCCGCTTGGCATCGAGGATCACCGGGACCTCCTCCGGCACGGCGGCGATCACCTCCCGCAAGGCCTTCCATCCGTCGGCGCCATAGACCTCAAAGAAAGCACTATTCGGTTTATAGGCACACGCCAGGTCGGTCGTGGTTTCGATCAACCTCAAGCAAAAGTCGCGCGCCTCCCCAGCTGTTGATCGATGTAAAAACTCAGGATGGGGATCGAGGCCGATGCACAACAGGGAATCGGCAGACAGGGCACGTTTGGTCAGTCTTGAGAAGAACGACATGGTCATTACCTTTGTTGTTCATAGGGATCAGGGACTAGGGATTAGGAATTCGGTTTGTGCTAAACCTGATCCCTGATCCCAATCCCTAATCTCTTTCTCCTTAAGCCTTCCCCAATACCATCGCTAATAACGCCATCCGCACATACAGCCCATATTCCATCTGACGGAAGTAGGCCGCTCGTGGGTCGGTGTCGATCTCTAGACTGATCTCCCCGACCCGCGGCAGGGGGTGCATCACAATCATCTCATCCTTGCACGGCTTGAGCGTTTCCGGAGTGATGACATAGGCACCTTTGACCTTTTCATACTCTTCCAGATTCTCGAAGCGCTCCTTCTGGACCCGTGTGACGTAAAGCACATCTGTTTCCGCCAGGACCGTTTCAAGTGTCGAATATTCCTTCTGGGATACTCCCTTGGCCTCCAGTTTCTTGACCAGATCTGCCGGCATACGGAGTATGTCTGGTGAGATGTAATTTAACTGCACCGCGAAGAGCGATAATAATCGGGCTAACGAGTGCACCGTGCGACCGTACTTCAGGTCACCAAGCATTGTCACCGTTAGGCCATCCACCCTTCCTAACTCCTCCTTGATTGTGAAAAGGTCGAGCAGCGCTTGGGTTGGGTGCTCGCCGATACCATCACCGCCGTTGATGATCGGCTTCCGAGCATACTCGGCAGCCAGCGCCGCGGATCCAACCTCTGGATGGCGTAATACAATCACGTCCGCATAGCACTCCAGGGTGCGAATGGTGTCAGGTAATGACTCGCCCTTGGCCACGGATGAGTAAGTAACCTCGTTGATCGGAATCACGCTTCCTCCCAGACGCTCCATCGCCGAGAAAAATGATGAAGACGTCCTGGTAGAGGGCTCGTAGAACAGGTTGGCCAAGATCTTGCCTTTGAGCAAGTCAAAGGTGCCGATGCGTTCGACCATCGCCCTCATTTCCTTGGCGACACCAAAGATGTAGTCCAGGTCCTCCCGGCTAAATTGGGAGACCGAGATGATGTCCTTGCCATATAAAGGTGCTTCCCGATAGTCGCCAAAAGGTAAATGGGGACTTTGCGCATTTCGTTCATTGGGGGGTACAAAAGCTGCCATGGATTCCTCCTATTGATTCTCAGTTTGGGTGACCGGGGCCAAGTTCACACCGAATCCTGGTGGCGCGAGGACCTGATCGTCAGCGAAAGCAAGCCGATCGCGTAGCGTAACCCTACGAACCCGACCCCGAAGCTGTAATCCCTCGAATGGGGTCCAACCACATCGGGTGTACATCTGGGCGGCCTGCACTTCCCACAGAGCATCAGGGTCAACTTCTACGAAGGTCTCGGGTTGATCAGGCAACCCAAAGATACGTCGCGGATTGATATGGGTGCGGGCTATCAAATCATCAAATGTCATTCGTCCCTCGTGCACGGCGTTGAGGTACAGCCCCAACGCCGTCTCCAAGCCGGGGAAGCCTGGCGGTGGATTCTCGCTGTCCTTCTCTGCCAATGTGTGAGGTGCGTGATCAGTTGCGAAACAATCGATCACCTCCAGGTTGGCCCACAAGGCATCCCGGTCAGCAGCGGTGGCCAAGCGCGGTCGCACCTCCCCTCGCCCCGCACCCAATTGAGGAAGGTCGTCCTCCGTCAGGAAGAGGTGATGCGGTGTCACCTCACATGTCACCTGGATACCCTTCTCCTTGGCCGCTCTAATGAGGGTGATCTCCACCTCCCGGCTTACATGACAAACATGCAGCGATCGAGCGTGCAGCGCGGCCAGAAACAGAATGGCGGCCAAGCTGCGTCCCTCAGCGTGAACCGCCAGGGGCCGATCGACTGGCCAACGAGCTACATGGTCGCGAAGCGTGGTTAATTCATCGAGGCGTAATGGACCATAAGTTTGATCCAGATACATCTTAAGACCGCAAACCAGGGGGGCACATTCGGCAGCCGATACAGCGTTGTCAGCGCCGGCACCAAGGTATATGCCGTAATCACAGCGGGCTTTATCCTTGGCCGCGGCCTGCGCCTGGGCTAGGCTTGCGCCGTTGGTCAACGGTGGCTGGGTGTTCGGCATAGCCAGAACCGCGGTGAAGCCACCGGCCAGAGCCGCGGCTGTGCCGCTGTCGAAGTCCTCTTTGTGCGTGGCCCCGGGTTCACGCAGATGGACATGAGGGTCGATTAGACCTGGGAGACGGATCACGTAACCTCACCTTGCCCACCAGCCATTTTCAACAAGCAAAAAAAGAGAGCCTCTCGGCTCTGGGTCTGTTGGTGAGAAAATGCCCGCCGGAAGGCACAAGCCTCTGGGCGGGTGAATGTAGGTGCTGAAATAATTTTTATACAGAGCATGACGCATTCCCAAACATTTTAGGACAAAGGCGGCTTCTGTCAAGTGGCGCGAGGCTTAAAAATACTAGGGGATTGGGAATTAGGGATTAGGAGGATAGATTACAGCTACACTTTTACCTGCTTGACTTTATCGGTTTACCATCCACTAATTCGAGTTTGTTCGCGGTAATGACAATATCCACACCTTGGGCCAGGTGACGGTGGCTCTGGCTGTTCCAACACTGTTAGAACCTCACCGATGAAATCCAGGAATTGCGTTTCATCCTTGGGGATTTCCAGCCAGCTCACCTCTCCGATGTAGGCAATCCGACCATCCTTATAGCGATCTATCGCTGTGGGCTCAACGCAGAGTAAGCCCAACTTTCTAATTGGGCTCAACGCGAACTTCCCGGGCGCAGGATGTTCCAAGGCGTAAGCATAGGCGTGGAGTTGCTGACTATAAAAAGGGATATGGCCAGGTTTTGGTTCGGTCGTCTTGAAATCGACGACAGCGTAAGTCCCATCTGAGAAAGCTATGACGGTGTCAAACCTGCCCAGGATGAAACACTGCGAAGTATGGTTGGGGAGGACAATGGATTGAGACTCAACCCATTTTTCGCCATATTCAATCACGCCTTCGGGCAAATCGGGGGAGATTTCGTCGCTGGACTTGCCCTTAAAGTATGTATTCATCAGAGTATCAATGATACCGAAGATCCTTGGAAAGGGAGCCGATGGTCTGGTGAACTTGTGGACAACCTTGAGATAGAAGCACCTTTGACACTCGTCCCAAAGGAACGTTAAATCAGATGGGCTGAGTTTCCACCGCTTGGCCATGATAGTCTCTCCCACAAGTCATCCTCCGGACCCCGGGCAACTGTCCTCGCGACAATGCACCAGGACCAACAATTGTGCTTAAACAACTTCGCACCGCCCTGTCTCTTGTATCAACCCCAGAACATATGCCAGTATCTTATCGTGATTGGCTCTGGTAATCTCAATCACATGCACGCTCGGGTGTTCCTTGATGACCTCGGTGTAACTAGTTCTGCGCTTGACAATCGACCCCAGCACAACAACATCGCTCTCCAAAGCTCGCAGCACGACCCGGCGGAAATTCTTGGATAGAAGCTCCATTGGACCGATCTCATCGATGACGACAACATCCATCTCTGTAATAGCTCGCGTCAAGCAATCGACGCCAATGTCATCCAATACAGCAAGGTCTACACCATACCTGCTGATATGCGGCGCCTGTCTAATGTTTACGTGCGCTAAAACACCTTGACGACCGTCTAGTGTAATCAACCGGAAACCAGTGCGCGTCCCACTCTCTCGGATCTCTTCAGTGTAGAATCCACCTACTTCACATGAAAGACGAGACACTATCTTCCTAATAACAGTCGTCTTTCCCGATCCCGGTATGCCGGTAAGAAGGAAGACGTTTTTCATCAGACCTCCTGTCGAGGAACCAGTTTGTTACACTCCACGAACGGGAAAACACCCCTACTTGATCATACCAACAATCCTGTCTCATTCTTTACCGTTGTTCTAATGCCTCGGTAGATGGCGTTCGTAAGCCCAATCTTCCACCCGTAAGTAGCCGCGTATTCCCTTAGCAAGCACAATCCGCAAAGGCTCAGGCGGCCATGGGATCACCGTGCGATTGACGAAGTGACAAAACCCATTGAACCCACCACCAATGATGGCAGTGTCCACCTTCACATTACCCTGAAGAGGTGGTTCGGGTTTGTACTCACCCTAGGTATCCAGCCAAAGTACGTTTGGGAGGTCCGGAAGGGTGGTCATAAGTTCCTCTCGCTTCTTGCGGCTTGTAGATAGAATAATGGTTGACTTGATAAACCGTTGCTAGGTTCAGTAAATAACATCCAGCCTATAGGTCTGAAAGTTCTTCGAAGTTTGAAATAAATTAGACCCGGGATGCTTGAACCTCGTTCAGTGCAGCTTTCGCTTCTTCCTTCTTGTAGCCAATGAATTTGATCAGATCATTGATCCCTTTCGTGCCTCCGGTGAGAAAGAGCGCGGTCAGGATCATGTCCACCCAGGCGAAGCGGGTGATACCCAACGGATACAGGATACGCAGTCCGAGGCCGAGTGACAGTGCCAGACCGACGACGAACGCCGTTGCGCTCAGAATCCACTTCTTATGCTGCTTGATCAATTGATCTAAGATTGGATCAAGCAGTTCGATTAATTGTTGCAGTGCGAAGCTGGCCACGAACACCGGCGCCAGGGCTTCAATCAATTCATCCATCTTAAACCCTCCCCTATGGCAAATGCTCTCAAATAGTGAAACTCAAAGCGCTATGAATTGCAGTCTAATCTTATGTCGGGGGTGTAACAGTATAGCGGCCATGGTCAAACATTCGCCAGCTGGACCACGGTAACCCCGTCACCACCCTCCCTGGCTTTTCCCGGTTCGAAGGAGGCCACGTATGGATTGCCATGAAGAGCCTGACGAATAGCTTCCCGCAAGCGACCGGTGCCCTTGCCGTGGATCACCCGCACGAAAGGCATCCCCGCCAGGTAGGCGGCATCCAGACGTCGCTCAAGTTCCTCGAGCCCCTCATCCACTGTATGCCCTCGCAGATCGAGTTCTAGTGGTGGTGCTGGCGCGATCCCCTTTCTCACACTGCTCTCCCTGGTTTCGCTCCGGCGATATTCCGGCGCAGGCTCATCCTCTCCCAGAGGGGTTAATTCATCCAGCCGGGTGCGTATCCTCAATCGTCCAATCTGGACCTCTGCCTGCTTTGGACTGAGGTCGGTGACTACGCCGGTGGCGTTAATGGAGTGCAAGCGTACCCGATCTCCCGGGCGAATTGATCGGGCTGGCAGATTAATGTCGGCTGTCGATCGAGAGACAGGTTCGGTTATTTGATCCTCTAGAGTCTCGATCTCCGACTCGACCGCCTCCAACGCTTCAAGCGGCTGTGCGGCGATGGACAGGCGACGGCGCAGGTCACCCAATTGTTCCTGAACCGCCTCCACTTCCGCTCCCGCCTCTAAGCGAGCCCGTTCCAATAAATCCACCCGCTCGTCGTCGATCTCTCCCAGGCGTCGTGCTAATTCAGCTTCCAGTGCCTGTGCCCGTTCTCGCGCTTGCTCAGTCTCCACTCTGTCCTGACGGGCCATATCCCGCTGGTGATGAATCTCTTCCAGCAGGTCCTCTGCCCGCAAGTCCTCAGGTGAGACCATTGCCCGGGCGCGTTCGACGATCTCCTCATCAAGGCCTAGGCGTCCGGCGATCGCTAGAGCGTTCGAACGACCAGGGAGCCCAATGGTCAGATGATAGGTTGGTCGCAGGCTTTCCAAGTCGAACTCGACGCTGGCATTGCTCACGCCTGAAGTGGTGTGTGCATACATCTTCAACTCAGGATAATGAGTAGCGACCAGTGTGGTTACCTGCCGCTCAAGGAGGATCCCCAATATGGCACGCGCAAGGGCCGCCCCCTCTTGAGGATCGGTGCCGGCGCCCAATTCATCGAGGATGACCAAAGAGCGAGGGCTGGCGTGCTTTAACAAATCGATGATGTTGGAGATATGCGATGAGAAGGTTGACAGCGACTGTTCGATAGACTGCTCATCACCTATGTCAGCATAGACCGCATCAAACACCGACAACTCAGATCCAGAGATGACCGGCAGGTGCAAACCACACTGAGCCATCAGTGCTAACAACCCGGCCGTTTTAAGCGAGACCGTCTTTCCGCCTGTGTTTGGTCCGGTTATGACCAGGGCATAGGTGTCTGAGTCCAGGGTTAGGTCAATCGGCACTACAGTCTCTGGGTCAAGCAGCGGGTGACGAGCGGCTAGCAGGCGTATGGTCGATCCTGGATGATGGGAGTCCGCTCGAGGTTCAAAAGGTTTGAGGATCGGCTCGTTAGCCCTCAACATATCAGCGTAGCGCGCCTTGGCGAAAGCCAGATCGAGGTTGGCCAGTGCCTCGACCGTCTGGATGATGGATTCGGACTGTTGACCCACCTGTTGCGAAAGTTCCGCCAAGATGCGACGAATCTCGTCCCGTTCAGCTAGCTGGAGCTCACGCATCTGATTGTTGAGTTCAACCACCGTAAGCGGCTCGATGAACAGTGTAGCTCCGGAGGCGGACTGGTCGTGGATCACCGATTTTATCCGACCTTTAAACTCAGTCCTTAGCGGAATAACGAAGCGCCCGTCGCGTTGAGTGATAATCGGCTCCTGCAGCATGGGCGAAAGCTTGGGGTCGCTCAGCAACCGTTGAAGTTTTCCCAACAGCCGGTCATGCGCCGTCCGCAAGTCCCTTCGGATAGTGGCCAGTCTATCTGATGCGCTATCGAGCACCTCACCGCGATCATCAAGCACCCTGGAGACAGCGTCTATTAATCCTGGCAAAGGTTCCAGCCCACCCGCCAGAACCGCCAGGACAGGGAAAGAATCCTGGTCTTTACCAAATCGACGCCGCATCGTGCGGGCGGCGATCAGCGTGCTCTTCAGGTCGAGCAGTTGAGTGGGCTCTAAGACCACACCTCGGGCAGCGGCTGTCGCCTGAGGCCGCATATCATGAGCGCCTCCGACCGTGAGGTCTGGTACCATGCTCAGCAGAGTGCGTGCCTCGGTGGTCTCTGCCTGGCGGCGGCAGGACTCGTCTAAGTCGTTGGTCGGTCTTATAGCCCGAGCCAATTCCTTGGAGGCTGAAAAAGCAGCATAGGTCGCCAAGCGATCGAGTATATTGGGCAGCTCGAGTGTTTGAAGGGATTTTGCATCCATACCAAAGGCAGTGTAACATGATTTCGAGAGCATTTTATATTTCGGGTCGCTTGGTCTAGATCAAGCTGTAAACTCAGTGTCATGTTCGAAATTCATGTCCTAGAGAGTTATTGTATGTCCTTAGAGAAGAGGGAGAACCGACAAGAGAAGATCGGAAACTCCTAAATAGGTTGGTGGTCTGATCGTCATCGCTACCGAACTACCCAGAAGATTGCCAAGCTGATCGTTGGGTGAACTTCTCGACCCGTTGCTGCCTCAGTTGTATCGACCGATATTAGAGACATAATCAAGACCGGTGGCTAAAGGAAACTTCAATGTCGAGCGACATATCGGATACTGAACCAACGGCCTCGGCTGTCGTCAACCCCGAGCGGGTCTTATCCCAGGCATTAACCAAGCGACTCAGCCGCCCCACGCGCATGACGTGGCGTGCAATTCACTGGCGTAAAATTAGTCTATTTGGTATCAGCCTCTTCCTGTTCGTCTTAGCTATCAATCTAATGAAAGAAGGAGTGCACGATCTGGCACCCCTGATATCTGACACTCTGGTCGTCACCAACCCCATCAACAGCCTCGGCTTTGGTTGGCTCTTTGCCTATATCATCATGAGCGGTTCGCCAGTGGCCGCTGTCGCCCTTACTTTTTTTGACACTGGGATCATAGGCAAGCTAAGCGCGTTCACCATGATTACTGGCAGTCGTTTGGGGGCCAGCTTTATAGTCCTCTTCATCGGCTTTATTCATATTCTACGTGGTCGCGACCGGGCTACTAGCCTGGGCATGGGGCTTCTCTCTCTCACTGTCACTGCAACCACTTACCTGATCGGCCTTCTCATTGGCGCGATTATCTTGCAGACGGGCACATTGGATCAGATACAACCCCAATCCGGCGTAATACTCAACTCCATAAACAATCTCATATTCGATCCCATCACCCACCTGTTTAGCAATTTCTTACCAAACCGGCTTCTCTTTCTTGTCGGGTTAGGCATTACCATCTTGAGCTTCAATCTTTTTGATAAGTGTTTGCCACAGATGGCACTGAAAGAAAGTCAGGTAGGACACATTTCCCGCCTGGTATACCAGCCTTGGGTAATGTTCATCCTTGGCGCGGGGATAACCCTCATCTCCATGTCTGTCAGTGTGTCCCTCGGTGTTCTCGTGCCCCTGAGCAACCGAGGCTTCATTCGTCGGGAAAATATTATCCCTTATATCATGGGGGCAAATATCACAACATTCATCGACACCCTACTGGTTGCCGTTCTGCTCAACAACCAGCTGGCTTTCACGATTGTCTTCGTAGAAATGACAAGCATCACCATTGTGTCCATATTCATCCTCGTCACAATATTTCATCGCTACGAGAGAGCTATGCTGAACTTTATAACCTGGACGACGGCGAATAACCGCAACCTGGTCTTATTCATGATGACAATCCTGATATCGCCCATCATCCTTATGTTGCTATAGGAGAAGATAAGCCATGCGTGTTTTGATCGCAACTGATGGTTTAGCACACTCTGACGCGGCAGCCCATCTGGGGGTTCAGATTTCGCAATCCACCGGAAGCATGCCGACTATCCTGACTGTCATAAGGCGGAAAGCCGACCAAGCACAAGCTGACGCCACCCTAACCCACATATTCTCATTGATGACCCCGGATGTCGGCGATATGCAGACCAGGATTCGGGTGGGCCACCCGGCTGAAGAGATCGCCCACGAAGCCGCAGAAGGCAGCTACGACCTGGTAATTATGGGGAGGCGGCCTACGCACAACCTTCTGAAACGCTTCCTAGGGTCCACTTCTGAACGAGTGATAGAGCAAGCGCCGTGCCCGGTCATAATCGCCAAAGAAAAGGTTGAATCCCTTCACCGATTCCTGGTATGCGATAGCGGTGCCGAGAGTCCCTCATTGCTCAATCGTTTCACAGTGCAATTGGCCGACCTGCTTACAAAGGATACCGAGGTTACAATCTTACACGTGATGTCGCAGATGAGCGCCGGTCCCGGAGTCAAGGGATGGCAACTGCGGGCCAGCGCCAAAGAACTTATGCAGGCAAACACACCTGAGGGTTATCTACTTAATCAGGATACCCAAGTGCTGGAACGGTCGAACATTCATACTATCCCTAAAGTTCGGCATGGCCTAGTAGTTGACGAAATCCTGGACGAAGCTCAAAAAGGCGACTACGACCTGGTGGTAATCGGGGTGCACAAAGGCGAAAGGTGGCAGCGTCTCCTGCTCGATAACCTAGCGTACCAGATTATTACTTTTGCCGATCGACCGGTTCTGGTCCTCGAGTAGAGAGACACTCTCTCTGAAAGACAGCCAGGGATTCGGAAGCCGCTTGACGGTGATACTAGGACAAGTCTGGAAGCTTGCATCTATGCAACCTCGTAGGACATCATTTCCCCCACCCTTACCTTTGCTCAGCAATGGCCTTGGTGATCACCCACGCGTCTCCAATATGTACTCTACAACGATACCCGTCAGCGGAGAAGTAGCTATTCATCACTTAGCCCAAGGTCTTTTTCCAGCCAAGATATATCCGTCCAGGATCAATAGCAGGATATCAGTGCCGGTCTTCAAAGATGCCACACCACTATCCAGAGGGAAACCATGTGTGACCTAACTCATAATTTTATCGAATTGATCCGCCTCACATCGACTGACTTACCACCGGACGTCGAGCAGGCACTGACTGAAGCGCGCGACCGGGAATCCCCCGGCTCCGCAGCCAAGAGCGCCATGGACACCATCCTGCAGAACGTCGCCATGGCTCGGAAGAACTCCACACCTATATGCCAAGACACTGGCACGCCTATCTTCTACGTCCAGCACCCAGAGGGGTGGAGCACCCAAGCATTGCGGGAGCAAATCTGGACCGCCGTAGCCGAGGCAACAACCCGCACTTACCTGCGACCCAACGCCGTCAACGCCATCTCTGGTGTAAACAGCGGCAACAACCTCGGCGACGATGCCTTCCCCACCATCCACTTCGAAGAGGTCAAAGGCGACGAACTGATCGTCGACCTGATGCTCAAAGGTGGCGGGTGTGAAAATGTTGGGGTGCAGTATTCGCTACCTGAAAGACGGTTGGGCGCTGGGCGGGACATGGAAGGAGTGCGTAAAGTTGTACTCGACGCGGTGCATCAAGCCCAAGGTATGGGTTGTGCCCCGGGTGTCTTGGGTGTGGCCATCGGCGGCGACCGTGGTTCGTCTTACTACGGGTCCAAAGAGGCTCTCTTCCGTAAAATGGATGAGCCCAATCCGGACCCACAATTAGCTACCCTGGAGGAGCGCTTAACAGAGGAAGCCAACCAATTGGGCATCGGTCCGATGGGCTTCGGAGGGGAGACGACCTTACTCGGTGTAAAAATCAAAGGAATGCACCGTTTGCCGGCTAGCTTCTTCGTCTCCGTATCTTATATGTGTTGGGCGCATCGCCGCCGTCGTATGATCGTGCGCGGTAGTGAGATTTTGTACCTATAGGAGAGCGAGGCATGTATAATCTCAGCGTTCCCATTTCTGACGAGGACATCCTTCAACTAAAAGTTGGCGATTCGGTATCGCTCTCCGGTGTGATTATCACCGGGCGCGACACGGTCCACAAATGGATGTTCGACACCTTCATCAAGAAGACTCGCCAACCGGAAGCCGACGACCTCGAGATCTACCAGGCTATCAAACCCCTACTCAATGCCGGCGCTCTTTACCACTGCGGTCCGGTTGTGGCTGGATTGGAGACAGGCGACTACCGTTTCGTGGCTGCGGGTCCGACAACCAGCATCCGGGAGGAACCGTACCAGAGCGACATAATGCACCATTTCAATCTCAAAGCGGTGATCGGAAAGGGTGGGATGGGACCGGAAACCCTTGCCGCTTGTCACCAGGTACCAGGCGCCTATTTGCACGCCATCGGTGGGGCAGCTTCGTTAATTGCCCAAACCGTGCAGCGGGTGATTGATGTCCATAAACTTGAATTTGGGGTGCCGGAGGCGATGTGGGTGATCGAGGTTAAAGACCTCCCACTTGTCGTGACGATGGACGCTCATAACAACAGCATCCACGCCGAGGTCAAGACGCGGTCCATGGTGGAATTGGAGAAATTGTTTGCTTTGTAGGAAACTGTACGGGGGGAATGAATCGCGCAAGCCGGCTATAGATCAACCGCAATTTTTGCCAATACAGCCCGGTGATCTGAGTGCCGACAGCCGGGGGCGTCCAGGTGACAGGCTTCCAGCACTTTCCATTGGCAACTGCCAGGATAGAGGAAGATATAATCTAAGCGACGGCGGCTTGCCTGGCTTCTCCATGGCAAACGTAGTTCGTGCGTGGTACCATCCGCATGTGGGTGCAAATATCGAAAGACGTCAAGCCAGGTTCGTTGCATGCGGGTAATCTGCGAGGCGTGCTCATGAGCGTTGAAGTCGCCGCCGATGAGCGCCGGCCTCCCTTCGGTTATGGAAGCTACCCAGGATTGCAAATGGTGCACCTGCGCCGCGTTGTGGCGCGGCAGCAAGCTCAGGTGAACCGAGAAGACAGGCAACGAACCGCGTGGCGTCTTCACATCCGCGCCTAGCACTAGCCGGCGGGCGAAGGGTTCGAAATTTGGCCTCAACTGCCTGATGCGTGGGGTGTCAAGTGGAAAGTGACTGAACACCGCCAAGCCTTCCTCAAATCCGATGCCCCTATGGTGGCCATTAGCCCGCGAATAGACATACGCCATATCTAATCGCTCAGCCAACCACTGGTCAACCTGCACATCAGGTGTACGGGCGACCTCTTGAAGCAAGAGGATATCTACCTTTTCCGTCTCAACCAACCGAGCGAAGGCCTCCAGCCGTTGAAAGAGGCGACGATAGCGGGGCCAGTCATGCCACAAGTTGGCGCTTAGAACTGTAATGACATCATCTCGGCAATAAGCAACTCTGGTCGGCTCACGCTTGATAAACAACCGGCCAGCCGGCTCCGTCACCATAAGTGCCCGCCGCACCAACGGCTTCAGACGGCCCAAAGCAGGTAATTGCATCAACCTATGAGCAAACAACCTCAGACGGGAAAAAGGAAACGCGCCGCCCTCAGGCTGCGCGTTTAGATGAAACTCGAAGGATTCTGACAAATAAGTCTCCACAGCCGGGGGTATCCCCCGATGTGGAGACTTTATAGCACTTCACAAACCCCAAAGTCCATAGGACTTAGGGACCCCTACCTCTCCCCGTCACCTCCATCATCCCGCACCAGAGCCTCGCTAATCCCACTCAGGAAACCGGGTATTACCTCCCTGGGGAACTTGGGCCAGGTGATCACAAGCGCAACCAGGATCCAGCCAACCAACCACCAGCCAGTTGCTGGAGCTTGATGCAGGGTTATCCAAATAAACCAACCATATACTGGCGCTTGAGACAACATTCCAAGCGACTTGGGTACGTCAAAACGGATGAAATATACGATCCAAATGAGTAGATACGCAGCAGCAACCACCGGATCCACAAACCCAGCCGTGGTCATGTAGATCAGCAAACCTGCCGCCACCAGTATATCGACGTGGAGATCGTGATCCCCGATCCAGGTTTGGTATTGAATTCGGCTGCGACGGGCGAGCGGTCCATCGAGGCTGTCACTCGTCCAGGAAGCGATGAGCAACCAAGCTGCCACAGGCAATGCAACCTCCCCTTGAGAGAGGCCCAGCCACGCTACTTCAAATGCCAGGAAAATCCGGATGATGGTTAAGAAGTCTGCAACTTGCTTGGCAACAAGCATAAGCCCTCCTTTCCTTCAGGAAAGCCTTCCCCCTTAATGTAAATAAATATCTAATAACATTTTACACCCATTTAAAGGCCACTTTCTCACCAATACCTGACACACGACTCTCAAAATCCTGTCGTATATGTTCTTTCGTTTACATCATTTCCTTCAAGCTGCTCCAGGTCTCGATACAGGTTGCGAAACCGGACCACGAGGCTGATAAGGAACAGAGCCATGATGCCCAAAATCGCGCTAAAGCCGAGAAGCATGTAATTAAACGTGTTTACCGGGACTTCTTGAAGTAACATCCTTATACACACCTATGAATAATCGATTCATAATCGCATTGGAAGGCAGACCACCCGCCAACATCTATCCTACGCCGATAGTACCTTCATCTTCGTTTGCTCAACTCTCTCCGCCAAGTGCTGCAGTCGCAGACGGTGCCAGAGAAGAGTGACATATACCAAGGTGAAGGTGAACAGGCTGAAGAAAAAAGCCACACGCATTTTAGGGTCCATAGTTAAGCTACTCATCGCCGCTGGATCACTACTGCCGATCACCACCGGGTGGATGGTTCGAAAGATGCGGATCGAGAGAAAGGTAATCGGCACGCTGATGAAGCCGACGATGCTGTACACAGCGCCAAATCGGGCTCGGCGATCGGGATCATCAACCCCCTGGCGGAGTAAAAGGTAGGCGATGTAAACCAACTCCATAATGCTGGCCGTAACTAAGCGTGGATCCCAGGTCCACCAGGTATTCCAAATCGGTCGCGCCCATATTGAGCCGCTGATGATGTTGGCAAGAGTGAAAAACAGACCGATCTCTACCGAGGCCAAGGCGATCTGATCCCAGCGGTGGTCACCCCGCGCTAGATAGACCCCACTAGCTATGGCCGTTACCAAGAACGCCAAACCACCCACCCAGCCGGCAGAAACATGGAAGTAGAAAACACGCTGCACGTCTCCCATCACCGCCTCGCGTGGGGCAAAGAACAGCACCATATACAAGGCCACGACGAACAGTGCGCTAGTGATCCAATTGAGCACCTTCAGGATCTTGGGTATGGGTTCCATGGGCTCCTCCTCATGCTTCCAATCTTCAATAGAAGGTGCGCGGGCACTCAGGCGATTAGGCACCCAGGCACCAAGGTGCCTAAGTGCCCAGGTGCCTTGATGTTATTCTTCAACCACAAAATCAAACACCATAAAGGCAACCGCAATAAAAATAACATCATATGCGATTAGTAAGTATACCCAAGGCCAGATCTCTTCCATATTAAAGCCCTGCAGGAAACCGTTGCTCGCCTTGAGCGCAGCTACCAGCAGTGGAAGCACCACCGGGAAGAGCAAGATCGGCAGCAGTACATCTCGCGTGCGTGCTTGTACCGCCATCGTTGAAAGAAGCGTGCCTACCGCGACATAGCCAACCGAGCCAAGAAGGATGACCGCCATTAATCCTGGATGAAACAGGTTAACATCATATAGCAAACTGTAGACCGGTAGGATGATGGCTTCGACGATCAACATGAAGATCAGGTTGCCCAGGACTTTACCGAAATACAGCGCGCTGCGATCAACCGGTACCAGTAACAATCCATCCAGGCAGCCACGGTCTCTTTCGACCGCCATCGAACGATTGAGCCCCAGTGTGCCGGCGAAGGCAAAGGTGACCCACAGTACGCCGGAGGTAACCGTCTCCCGAGTGCGGATGTCAAGTTCGAGAGCGAAATTGAAGATCAGGATCACCAGCAAGGCGAAGACGAGCATGGCGCTGAGCAATTCCCGGCTGCGAAGTTCAGCAGTTAGATCCTTCCACACCATCGCGCTGATGGCGCGAAGATAACCACTAAAGCGGCTTCCCCGTTTTATGACGGCGGGCTGTTCTATGGCTTCCATGGATTGAGTGGCATCAGGCATGAGTCACCGAGAAGTAGAGCGCCGGCAACTCCGCCAGGTCGACTTCGCCCCGACGGACCGAAGCTGCGATCTCCCCCTTGTGGAGGATATCGACCCGATCTGCGAGGTCGGTCACCCGGGTCAGGTCATGTGAGGTCATCACCACCGTCCGACCGCGATCGGCTACATCACGGAGCAAGGTGTCAAGCATTGCCGCCGCTTCCTGATCGAGCCCTGTATAGGGCTCATCGAAGAGTAGAATCCCGGGGTCGTGCAGGATCGCCCGGCCAATGGATAAGCGCTGCTGCATGCCGCGTGAAAATTGGCGCACTCGATCTCGCCTTAAGGCCATCAACCCTACCATCTCGAGCACATCTTCGATACGCTGCTGCAAGTTGCGGACACCATACATCCGACCGTAGAAGCGCAGATTCTCATCCACGGTCATATCACCATATAGCAGCGGCTGATGGGTGACTACGCCCAGGCATCGGCGTACGGCGGTTGCCTGCGCTGGCAGAAGATGACCCGCCACGCGCACCTCACCCATACTGGGTCGGGATAGTGTAGCCAGGATGCGTAGGAAGGTCGTCTTGCCAGCTCCGTTCGGACCCACCAAAGCGACGAACTCACCATACTCAACGCTAAAATCTATCCCCCGCAGCACCGGCTTCAGACCGAATGTTTTCACCAGTCGCTGCGTTTCAATCATCTTCACCCCGCATGGAGTCAAACGACGGTCGCTTGAGTGTGTCACGTTTCCGTGTTCTCCTTGAGCGATTTCCCACAGCTAGAGCAAAAGCGGTCGGCCTTGAAAACAGGTACCCCACAAGCACCACAGATTTCCCCACTAAGTTCTATCTGGTCACAGCGCAGACTGGCTTTCAAACCCTTCTCCCTGGAAGATTCATCCACGGCGACATCCAGCCCATCTATCGTCTTTAAAATATTGGCTCCACGCACCAGCAAGACCTCCCGCTGCATTTGATAATCGTCCAGAAGAACCTTACCCATAGCGTGATCCATGTCTAACTCCTGGAGAGCATCCAACACACGATCTCGTTCGGCTTGAAGAGTTGATAGGCGGTGATCCTCTTCAGTACCACAAATACTCATTTGTTCGATCAGCGGTCGGGTGATGAAGGTCACGGTCAATAGGACGAGCGCCAGGATGATGAGTATTGATCCAAGATCCATATTAGCACTCCAGGGAGTGGCAAAATGTAGTGAGGAAAAACCTCAACTGCCGTATGCTGGGCGTTGTTTTATCGTTCACCGTCCACCGTCTTCTTTCATCAATCAAAGAAGAAATCAACCCGGGGGAAGCTACCATTGAAGGAACAACCCTAATGCCCGAGAACATTCTCAACAGCTTCGACAATTTCCAACAATGCGGTATAGGGACCAATCCTGACTTCAGCCAGGCTGTTGTCGGGACCAATTATAAAGGTCTCAGGCACTCCACTAGTGCGAAAGGCCTGAGAGATACGCGTGCCTAGGTCGGGACCATTGGGGTATGTGATGCTATACTTCTTCAGGTAAGCCCGCGCTTCACGCTCGGTGTCAGCATAATTCACACCGATAAAAACCACCCCGCGATCTTTGTACATCTGATATGCCTGTTCAAATAATGGAGCCTCATGTTCACAGGGCATGCACCATGAAGCCCAGAAATTAATCACCACGACTTGCCCTCTCAGGTCACCAGTGGCAAT
>JAUVOZ010000152.1 GCA_030598885.1 Anaerolineae bacterium
ATATCACTAACCTCATACAATTGGAGGCTATCATCGAGGTTCACATTGATAAGAAAGCTCCACTCATTATCCAAACCTCTGTCACACCGTCCAAATTCCTGGGGCGTGAAGTCATCGTTGCTATTTATAGAACCTTAGCTGAGTCAGCTCCCATTCCAATTTGCCTGCATTTGGATCACTGCCGGGATATCGACTATTGCCGACAGTGCGCCGACGCCGGTTACACCAACATCATGATCGATGCCTCTAAAGAATCTTATGAAGAAAATGTCCGTCAGACGATGGAGGTTGTCGATTACTGCCATGGATTGGGTGGCGTTTCAGTTGAGGGGGAATTGGGTCTGGTAATGGGGGTTGAAGATCAAATACAGGTTGTAGAGGATGAAGCCGCTCTCTGCAACCCCGAGCAAGCGTTGGATTTTGTCGATCGAACCGGGATTGACCTTCTAGCTCCGGCGATTGGAACGGTTCATGGCGTCTACAAGACAAAGAGTCCCAAGGTTGATTTCGAACGCTTCAGTAAGATAGCGCAATTGATCAATGGTCGGGGGGTCCGAACACCTCTGGTTATCCACGGTGGGAGCGGCCTACCGTCAGATTACGTCGCCAGGCTCATCGAGCTCGGCGGCTCAAAATTCAATGTGTCCACCGACCTCAAGCGGACCCTGATCGACACCACCTATGGCTACATCTCCGAACATCGGGATGAGTACAACCCGGGTAAAATCGACTTGATCGTCAAGGATGCCATCAGGGAGAAAGTCATTTACTGGATTGATATGTTAGGCAGTCCGGGAAAGATTTAGTGATTGAGGATTGTCGGAATGGAAAGGAGCAGATATTGTGCAGACAATACTTGTAAGTGGCAAGAGCGAAGTTAAGATTGACACTGAGGGGCCATTCATCATTATTGGCGAGAAGATCAACCCGACTGGTCACAAAAAGCTGGCAACAGCACTACGGGAAGAAGATTATGACTATCTTCGTGAGTTGGCTCGGAAGCAGGTTGAGGCCGGGGCTGATGTCTTGGATATCAATGTTGGCGTTCCAGAGTTCGACGAGGTCTCATTACTGCCACGGGTGATCGAAATCGTGACCTCGGAGGTCGACGTACCGATCTGCCTGGATTCGGCTAACCACGAAGCCCTGGCAGCAGGGTTGGCTGTCGCTCCTGGTAAGCCATTGGTCAATTCAGTGAATGGTGAGCAGGCGTCCTTGGAGGCTGTATTACCGATAATTAAGGATTATGGAGCGGCGGTGATTGGCCTCACCATGGATGACGATGGAATTCCTAACGATGTGGATGCAAGGGTCGCTATCGCGGGGAAGATCCTGGAGCGGGCTGCCAAGATCGGCATTCCCACCGAGGATGTAGTGATCGACCCACTGGTACTCACGATTGCCGCCGACAGCAACGCAGGGGTAGTTACCCTGCAAACGATTGAGAAGGTTCGGCGAGAGTTCGGCGTCAATATCAATCTTGGGGCCAGCAATGTCTCTTTCGGTTTGCCCGACCGGCACACGATCAACCAAGCCTTTCTGGCGTTAGCCGCGGTGGCCGGGGCAACTTGTGCCATAACCGACCCGTTGAAGCTGACGTCGACGATCCGCGCCATTGATTTACTTCTTGGTCGTGACCCCTATGGTAGAAGGTACATCAAACACTTCCGTTCCCAACAATGAGAAAGTTCCTTCATATCCCTCTGTGGGTAGAAAGGCGTTCTTTTACATGACAAAGAGAATTTGACTAAATTACGACTTGCCAATATGATTCATTTTGTAAGTCGAACTTGAGATAGGACCCTTTTTCCAGCAGATTAGGTAAAAAAACGGTCTTCTAACCAAAAGAAAGCTGGTTGCGAAGTAAGCCGGTGTTCACTCCTAGAATAGTTGGATGGGCACGGGCTTATATTGTTGCATACACCATAACAAGTAAGGACGTTTATTGAGTATCTTGAACAAACACGTGCAACAGCTTATCATGTGAAGGTATCTTGAGTGGTTAATAGCGAATCAATGTAAACTAAGGTATGGTCTTATGCAACGCGAGTGGTGCTTGACTGAACTGCGAATTTGTTATCTCTCTTCCAATTCGATAATGAATCTCAAAACGGGTGAGGGTGCTTATAATCCTGAAGAATGCAGTAAACGGTAGGAGGATTAAGGTTTGGCAAGTGAGGGTATCGTAATCCGAGTCATGGGAGTCGTGGTCGATGTTGAATTTCCCGCCGGCGACTTGCCTAGTATTCGCAATGCATTGGAGATCCGACAGGAGGACGATTCAGAGCTGATTGTCGAAGTGCAGGAGCACATCGACGGGCGCACAGTGCGGACCATCGCCATGGGGAACACCACGGGACTACGCCGGGGCTTATCCGTTCTTGACACCGGCTCTTTTATTCAAGTTCCTGTAGGTCGGGAAACTCTGGGGCGTATGTTTAATGTGTTGGGTCAACCCATCGATGGACAGCCGATATTAGAGACGATATCCCGGCGCCCAATCCATATCGAGTCACCAGCACTGAGCGAACAGCGGTTGGTGGCTAAGCCGCTCATCACCGGTATTAAGGCGATCGACCTTCTCACGCCCTACCCACAGGGAGGTAAGATTGGTCTCTTTGGTGGAGCAGGTGTGGGAAAGACGATGCTGATGATCGAACTTATGAATCATATGATCCAGGAACATTCTGGTATCGTCCTCTTTGCCGGCGTCGGTGAGCGCAGTCGTGAAGGGAACGAGCTTTGGATTGAAACGCAGCGCAGTGGGGTGTTAGATAGCACGGTGTTAGTCTTTGGTCAAATGAATGAGCCGCCAGGCGCGCGGTTGCGCGTCGCACTTACCGCATTGACCATGGCCGAACACTTTCGTGATCACGAACACCGCCCGGTGCTACTTTTCCTGGACAATATTTTCCGTTACATACAGGCCGGTGCCGAAGTTTCCGCACTGTTGGGGCGCATTCCAAGCGCGGTAGGCTATCAACCTACCCTCAACAGCGAGATGGGAGAGTTGCAGGAGCGCATTACTACAACCAGTCGGGGTAGTGTGACGTCTGTGCAGGCTGTCTATGTACCGGCTGATGATATTACTGATCCAGCCGTGGTTGCGACATTCGCTCACCTCGATGCGGCGACTGTGCTTTCCCGTCACCAAGCAAGTCTGGGGATCTATCCCGCCATAGAACCACTGGAATCCAGCAGTTCCCTTCTGACTCCTACTATCGTGGGAAAGAAGCATTTCGCTATCGCCACCGAGGTGCGAGCGGCACTCGCTCGCTACCGGGAGTTGCAGGATATAATCGCCATCCTGGGGGTAGAGGAGTTGAGCGAAGAGGACCAAAAAGTGGTCATAAGGGCTCGTCGGCTTCAGCGCTTTCTCACCCAGCCGTTCTTTATCTCCGAAGCGTTCACCGCGATGCCGGGTCAAACGGTTCCACTATACGAGACGCTGCGTGGCTTCGGTGAGATCCTGGAGGGTCGCTACGACCATCTTCCAGAACAGGCCTTTTACATGGTCGGTACCATCAATGAGGCCATTGGAAAATCAGAAAAGATCATTGCCTCAGGGGAAATCAGTGGCTAAGAGCTTACACCTCAGGGTATGGACACCCGATGAAGTAATACTCGATATCGAGCAAGTGAACTGGGTGAATCTTGAACTTACCGACGGGGGTGGTATAGGTATTCGTCCCGGTCATGCGCCCCTTATGGCTGAGACGTTGACCGCGCCGGTGTACTATGAGGACGAGTCAGGCAAGCACATGCTGTTTCTCGAAGCCGGGATTTTACAAGTCGAGCGAACCAGGGTGACAGTTCTCACCAACGGTCTAGCGAATGTTGAAGATTCTGAGGAACGACCGGATGATGAGGAAACCCGCTTCGATCGGTTAGCCAGAGCTCTTTTTGCCATGCTGAACGCCCAGCCAGGGGATAGCGTGGATGTGAATGCCAAGGAAGGGTAATCAAAACTCTCGGGGTTGGTTGTGGCGAGAGTCGCTTCAAGCGATGTCGCTGGGTTGGGACCTGGCGGTGCCAATTTTCGGTGGTGTACTATTGGGGTACCAGCTTGATCGCTGGTTGGCGACGGGATATATGTTTACCCTTGGTTTGTTGATACTAGGTATTGGAGTTGGTTATTACAACGTTGCTCGGTTTATCCGGCGAGTGGACAGGCGGAGTGCAGAAGAGGCGACGCAGGAGCAGGAACAAGAAGGTGAACAGGTAAACGAATGACAGGCTTATGGTTCGTGGCCGGTTCCTTGGTAAACATTGTGAATTATTGGATGCAGTTTCGAACGGTAAATAGTTTGCACCCCGAAACATCTCAAGGTGTGGTTCGCCAGATCGTTAGGCGAGCAATACTACGCTGGATATTGATCGCCGTTTTATTGTTTGCTGCATTCCGTCAAGGCGTCATCCCCGGCTTGTTGACTTTTACTGGTTATTGGATAATCCGGCTGGTCATGATTTACCGTTGGAGTTTATTGTAGAGTTCTGTTCAGTATAGAAAAATTTCTGATTGGGAGATAAATGTGGACGAAATTACCCCTTATGTCGTTTTCACTTTATTCAATATCTCGGTGCGCGATACGGTCATCACGACATGGATTATGATCGCCCTAATCACATTAATTTCCATCGTCATAAACCGACGGCAACCAGCGGCGTTGGAGGCTCTGGTGGATTTCCTGTATGACATGGTCTCGGACGTAATGGGCCGCCCGGCCGGACCCTTCCTGCCATTTCTTGGTTCGCTGGCGATCTTCATCGCCGTCGCCAACATCATCGACATCATCCCCCTTCTAGATTCCCCAACCCGC